>JAFUTM010000230.1 GCA_017484235.1 Selenomonadaceae bacterium | reverse complement strand
CCTCGTGCCGCCCAAATTGTATCAGTCTTCAAGCATAGTGAAGCCGTCAACGCATATTCACCGGAACCGTAATAAGGCACAACAATGTCAACATCTTTAATTTCGCCGGCTGAAATTGTCGGCACTTCTAATTCATTCGTCCAGGTCTCGTGCCCGTCCACAAGTAAAGTGAGCTTCAATATATAGTCTGCTGCATTGGTGAAGAGTGATTTATTTTGAATTTTAACCTTGCTTTCACTCGGAGTAAGAGTGAAGTTTTGATAATTGAATTTAACTTCCTGCAGCTTAGTCGTCAATCTGCGGTCAGAAAATAAAATACCGTTGCCGCTGAAATTGTAATCACTTGGACGGTCTCCAAAGTCACCGCCGTAGAGTAGAGCTTTCTTTTCATTAGACCAAATTGCCTGATCTACAAAGTCCCAAATGAAACCGCCCTGATAAAGTTCATCTTCTTCTGTAAGCTGAGTGTATTTGTGCATACCGCCGTTAGAATTGCCCATTGAATGTGTGTACTCACAACAGATGAACGGCTTATCGCGATGTTCAGACAAAAACTTTTTAATATTGGCGACAGTTGTGTACATCTGACTTTCCATATCACTGGTTGCATTGAAGCGACGATCCCAAAAAATACTTTCATAATGAACAAGGCGTGACGGATCTGCCTTACGGAAATATTCGGACATCTCAAAAACATTTTTGCCGCCGCAGCTTTCATTGCCACACGACCAAATTAAAATTGACGGGTGATTCTTGTCACGCTCAAGCATAGACTCTGCGCGGTCCAGAACAGCCGCCAGCCATTTAGGATTATCACCTGGCACGGTGTTTTCATCACGATAACAGCCGCCATTTCTCATCCACGAGCCGTGCGTTTCCAAATTCGTCTCATCAATCATATATAGGCCGTAAATGTCGCATAACTCGTAAAGTCGGCTCTGATTCGGATAGTGTGAAGTTCTAATCGCATTGATGTTATTTTTCTTCATAACGATAATGTCCTGCTCAATCAGCGCAGGATCAAATGCACGGCCATTGTAACAGTCAAATTCGTGACGATTGACACCTTTAAAAATAATGCGCTTGCCGTTAATCTTCATTATGCCGCCGTCCATTTTAAACTCACGGAAGCCAATATTTTGTGGAATAATCTCGCAAATGGAGCCGTCGGCATCTTTAACAATGAAAACTGCGCGGTAAAGATTCGGATATTCAGCACTCCAAAGATTAATGCCGCTTATTTCGGCGTTGAAGCTGCTTTCTCTGCCGGCGACAGACTGCGACTCGTTGATTATACATTTATTATTTGCGTCATAAATTTGCACGTCAACGACTTTAGTCGAGTCCGTATTCCATTTAAAATCAATTTTAAGGCTGCCGTCAAGATAATTATTCGTAGGAACTGCCTTAACAAAAATATCATCGGCGTGGATTTTCGGCTTAGTGTAAATTAAAACCTCACGGAATAAGCCGCTGAATCTAAAAAAGTCCTGGTCTTCCAGCCACGAGCCGCTGGAGTAGCGGACGACCTGGACGGCAAGTTTGTTTTCACCTTTGACCATAAAAGGTGTTAAATCAAAATCAGACGGTGTAAAAGAATCTTCACTATATCCGACGAACTGACCGTTAAGCCAGACGATTAATGCGGACTCTGCACCTTGAAATGAAATAAACGTCTGAGACCAACTCTCAGGCGCATTAAAATATTTTACATAACAGGCAGTCGGATTGCTTCGTTTGGGAATTTCGCCCTGTTTAATTGCCTCGTGCCCGTCCCAAGGATAAGTGGTATTGGTATAATGCGGCTTGCCATAACCTTCCATTTGTATATGAGCCGGCACGCGAATTGTCGCCCAATCGTGGCAGTCGGCTTCTAGTGATTGAAAGTTCGGCGGACAGGCTTCGATATTGTCCGCATATTTGAATTGCCACAGCCCATTCAAAGAAAGAACGAAAGATGATTTCAAATTTGCAAGTTCGGTTAAGTTAGCAAAATATTTATGGTCGCTGTGTGCTGCAATGCGATTGCTTTTAAAATATTCAGGATCAGCCAAT
>JAFUTM010000022.1 GCA_017484235.1 Selenomonadaceae bacterium | reverse complement strand
GACGGATTTAGTGATAGGTCACAATAAAGGGTGGAAACAAGACATAAATATAGGCAAAGTGAATAATCAAAATTTTGTAAGTATACCGTTTAATCGACTGATAGAGATGATAAGTTACAAAAGTGAGTTGAGTGGAATCAAAATACATCTGCAAGAAGAAAGTTATACGAGTAAAGCGAGCTTCTTGGATTTAGACCAGATACCAACATTTGAGGCTTCAAAAGTTGATTTAATGAAACATAAATTTAGTGGCAAAAGAGTGAAACGTGGTTTATACAAATCAAGAAACAAGTCACTCATAAATGCAGATGTAAATGGTTCGCTTAACATAATGAGAAAATATGTAAAAGTAGCAAAAAAGGACATAAAGTTCGATTTTGTAGAGGCTAGTAGTGCGCCGGCGGTATTTACCGTAAAACTTTAGCCATTGTCAATATTTGACTATGGTTTTTGTAACTATATATAATAATTTTAAGGAAGTGATAATATGTCAGCGGCATTTGCAGAGAAAGCAGTGCTAATGGAATCTGAAGATGTTCGACGGGCTTTGACTCGCATTGCTCACGAAATCACTGAGAAGAACAAGGGCATTAAAGATGTCGTTCTCGTTGGAATAAGGACTCGCGGCGTTCCAATTGCACAGCGTCTTGCCAACATAATTTCTGAAATTGAAAATCAAAAAATACCTGTTGGTATTCTCGACATTACGCTTTATCGTGACGATTTATCAACGCGGTCTCAGCCAGTGGTGAGGTCGACGGAACTGCCGGTTGATATAACGAATAAAACCGTTATTTTAGTCGACGATGTTTTATATACAGGAAGAACTATCCGATCTGCACTAAATGCTTTAATGGATATTGGCAGACCTAAGGCGATACAGCTTGCCGTTTTAATTGATCGTGGACATCGTGAACTCCCTATCCGTGCAGATTTTATCGGTAAAGATGTGCCGACTTCTAAACAGGAATCCGTTGGAGTGATGATTGATACAATTGACGGTGAAGACAAAGTTGTCATTCGTGAAGTACAGGTAGATCGTTAAATATTACCCAAATAATTATGGAGGATTTATATATGGCAACGCCGAAAAAGATATTGGTGCCGGTTGACGGCAGTATACAAGGCTGCAAAGCCACAGATGAGGCGATATTTTTAGCTCAAAAATGCGGCGCGAAGTTAGATTTTGTCTACGTTGCAAGTGAAATAAATAAAGATATTCCCAGTCATTTAGTATTTGACCGTATATGGACAAAACTTCCGCAAAATATTGAGGCCGAAAAGCACGTTGAAACCGGCGCGATTTATAAAGCTATACTAAAAGTTGCAGAGTCTGAAGGCAGCGATATGATTATTATGGGCAGTCGTGGACTGGGCTTATTTAAAGGTGCAATTCTCGGCAGTGTGAGTCAAAAAATTATCGAAGAAGCTAAAATTCCGGTTATGGTTATAAAATAATGTATTGTTATCTTAACTAAAGAGGATAGATAGATTAATGGTAAAAATTCCGGTTATATTAATTGTATTAAACTCTAAATTTCTCGTTCCAACAATTAACAGCCTAAATTTAAACAAAGCAGTGCCCATTGCAATATTAATGGAAAAAGGCAATGGTCAGCCAGTGTTTATCGGCAATGTGCAGATTCCAACTTACTCATTGTCGTCAATTCAAAAGATGTTTAATCAAAATATAAACGCTCTTTGGTTAATATGCGGCTTCGTTAATGGCGTCGACGATATTTGCAGGACAGCTGAGTTTTTAAAAGCTAATGGTATTTCGTCAGACAATATAGTCAATTTTGTAATTCAGCCGCACATAAATAGAGACTGGCTCGGCAATATCAGATTTATTGAAAATCACGCCATTGATTATTTTGCAACCGGAACAGGCTGTACCGAAGCCGGACTCAATCTCAACTGCATTAATGGACTAAACGGCATAAATCTTGCCGGCTCCAACCAGGACTTACGGCAGGGGTACTTAACCGCAAAATATGTATTTGAACACCAAAAAACTAATTCCGTTAAGTTTGTATTTATTGGCTTAACGCCTTATATTTTCAGATATGACAATCTTGAGGATTTTGCAGTTTGTCCACGCGATTTACAATATAGTTTAGCTTTAAATAATGCTCAGGCCGGCAATTTTCACAGTCAATTACTCCAGATGTTAATTGGCAACCACGTTAAAAAGTTTTTTAATGATATAACCGAATTTCAGGCGGACCCAAATTTTACAAGTTTAAAATCTGAGATTCGCGAATTTCCGGCCAGTGCGATTACTTCTTGGAAAGACGAACTTAAAAATTTAACAAAAACTTCCAACTCTGAAGTCGTCGATAAAAATATGCAGATATTAAAAGAATACATTGAACTTTGTATTCAAAACGGCGCAAAACCTGTTGGCGTAGTATTTCCTTTTGCACCAGCAATGCACGACAACTACGATAATAATTTGTTAAATTCATTTCGCAAAACTCTGCATAAATTTGAAGAACAATATGATTTTACTTTTATTGACCTCTTCGATTTGTCGCTTGATTATGAATATTTTTATGATATGGCTCATTTGAATTTAGCCGGCTCATTAGCCGCTAGTTCAGTTTTGAATTATAATCTGTACAAAAAAAATATTCGGCCTTTTGAAGAATTTAATAAATTTAATTATAAAACGTTCCAACTTCTCTCTCAAATGCTGGATAAAGATGAATACAACGATTTGATGAAGAGAATTTTTGAAGTCTCCATAAATAAAATTCGTCAAAAGAAACAAATTAAAATTGGCTTCGTTTTATATGATTCCTCAATGTGGTGCGGCGACGATATTTATAACTTCTTTGAAAATAATGAAAAATATGAGCCGACGGTGTTCCTCTGTCTGCGAAAAGATAAGTCGAATGAAGAAACCGTCGTGAAGGACTTTTGGCACGGCGTAGAACAATTTAAGTCGAAGGGCATTAATGTTGTCGGCGTTTCAGATTATAATACCGATGTGCCTAAACAAGATATTATTATATTCTTGATACCATATTTTAATGTGCTGCCAAAGGCTTTCAATCCAAACTCTCTAACTACGGAGACTCTCATAATCTATATTGCCTACGGATTGAATATAACCACTTGGGATACTTCTAATGACATTATGGAAGTAACGGCTTGGAAGAATTTTTTTGAGTCTCAAGAACGCCTCCTGCACGATGAAAAAAGCTGCAAAGTCGGTATGCCGAGAGGATATTACAGCGGACAGCCTAAAATGGACGTATTCTTTAAGAAGCCGCACTTTGATTATAATTGGAAAATGGCGCAGCCAGATGCTGTCAAAATTATTTATGCACCTCATTTTGCAATTGATTTTGGCATTAAATTTTCTACTTTCCAGCATAATTATCAATTTATTTATGAATACGCGAAGACACACCCTGAAACTTCTTGGGTCTTTAAGCCTCATCCTAATTTGTTGTTTTCAGCCGTTTCAAGCGGCGTATTTAAAAGCAATGAGGCTTTTGCGGAATACCTTCAGCGCTGGAATGATTTGCCAAATGCTAAAGTTGAGACCGGTGCTTATTATCAATCCATATTTGCGACTTCTGACGGAATGATTCTCGACAGCAGCTCATTTGTTTCAGAATATCAATATACCGGAAAGCCACTGTTATTTTTGACAAATGAGGACCAGAAATTTAATACCTTTGGTCAGAAATTAATGGAAGTGCTCTATAAGGCAGACGGCAGAGATTTTAATGGAATTTCTAATTTTATTAAAGATGTGCTCATCGCCGGCAATGATAAAATGTTTAAGACTCGCAGAAAGTTCTTTGACAAGCATCTCAATTATAAAAAGATTAATGGCACGCTTGCCGCCTCATTCATTTTTGATAATATAGATAAAAATTTTTCATAAAATAAAAATAACTTTTATAAATATAGGAGTGGATATATATGGAATTAGACATCATCGAAATTATGAAAATCTTACCACATAGGCCGCCAATGCTGCTGGTTGACAAAATTTTGGAAATTGATCCGTTTAAATCGGCGACCGGCTTAAAAAATATCACTATGAATGAACCTCAATTTTTAGGGCACTTTCCAAATAATCCAATAATGCCTGGCGTACTGCTTTTGGAAGCAATGGCTCAAGTCGGCGGCGTCGCAATGCTTTATCCAGAAGAACATCGCGGCAAAATCGCTCTCTTTGGCGGTATGGACAATATCAAGTTTAAAAAAATCGTGGTGCCTGGCGACCAGTTAATAACAAAGGCGGAAATTGTTAAAGTTCGCGGCGATTTCGGCGTCCTTCATTCCGACGGCTATGTTGATGATAAGCTTGTTGCTGCCGCTGATTTTAAGTTCGCCTTGAAACGCCAGGAAGAGCTTTAATTTAAAAATACCACAAATTACATAAGCTGATTTAAATATTTACTGAATATTTAATTTCTAATCAAATTTTAATCTATATAAAGCAAAATATGGTGAAAATTGGAGCAATTTAAAGAAAACTGCTTATCTGCATTATAAAATAACCAAAATACAATATTTATACTCCAAAATGCTTAAAAATGTCGCTTTATCGTGTGTGAAATTTTAATGAAAATCACAGACTTTATAAGGAGATGATTATAACGAGCTTAAGGAGTGAACAATATGATAGTGAAAGCAGGAAGCAAAATGGCTGCATACATACACGAAAGTGCCGTTGTGTCACCGAACGCGCGCATTGCTGACAACGTTGAGATTGGACCTTATTGTGTCATTGGTGACAATGTGGAAATTGGCGAAGGTTCTAAAATTGGACCAAACGCTGTAATTCACGGCTGGACTTCAATTGGTCGTGACTGTAGAATTTTTCAGTTTGCCTCTGTCGGTGAAGATCCGCAGGATTTAAAATTCAAGGGCGAACAGAGTTATACTTTTATTGGAGACCGTACAGTCATTCGTGAAGGTGCGACGATACATCGTGCGACTGGTGAGGGAAATGAAACGCGCATTGGCAACGACTGCCTTTTGATGGCGTATATCCACGTTGCACATAACTGTATTTTGGGCAACAATGTTATAATGTCTAATCTTGCAAGCTGCGCCGGTCACGCGATTGTTGAAGATAGAGTTGTGATTGGCGGAATGGCGGGCGTGCATCAATTCGTTAAAATTGGACGCAATGCAATGGTTGGCGGAATGTCTAAACTTGTCCAGGACGTAGTGCCTTACACGATTGTTGATGGACATCCGGCAAAGGTTGTTGGATTGAACAGTGTGGGCATATCGCGTGCCGGAATTCCACTTGAAATTAGGCACAATATTAAAAAAGCTTATAAAATCCTTTACCGCAGCGGTCTTAGTCTTGCTGAGGCAATCGCGGTGATTGAGCAGGAAGTGGATTCCTGTGAAGAAGTTGAACATTTTTTGAGATTTTTGAGAAATGCCGAACGCGGAATTTGCCGTGAACGACGTGACAATGAATAAATTGCAGCGGAAATTATTTGCGGTGATTTTTAGGATTTTCTAAAATTCTTTATCGCCGGCTGCCCACCTTCGAAATATATTTTTTTGAAGTAGTTTAATCAATGGCCGCTGCTGAGGAGGAATATTCTTGGAAAAACTTGGAATATTGGCAGGTGCGGGCAAGCTGCCTGTTGAATGTGCCAAAGCTGCTAAAGAACTCGGCTACGAAGTCTATGCAGTGGCGTTGCTTAAAGAAACGGATACGGCTATATCAGAATTTTCAGTAGATTATAAACAAATCAGTGTTGCGCAGTTGGAAGCAATTTTAAATTATCTCACGGAAAATCAAATTCACCTCGTTACAATGATAGGCAAAGTCACTAAGGAATTGCTGTTTAATAATGCGGTTATTCCAGATATAAAAATGCTGCAGCTGATAATGTCGCTGCCCAATCGAAATGACGATACGATAATGCTGGCGTTTGTAAGCGAATTGGAAAAAGCCGGTATAAGGACGTTTGACCAGACGGCGCTCATTAAAAAATTGATGCCTTCTCGCGGCACTATAACTAAGCGTGAGCCGACGGAAGCTGAGATTAAGGACATTGAGTTTGGAATGAAAGTCGCTAAAGAACTCGGTCGGCTTGACATAGGTCAGACGGTTGTGGTTAAAAATTGTGCGGTTATGGCGCTAGAAGCAATCGAAGGCACAGATGCCTGCATACTTCGCGGTGGCAAACTTGCCGGTGGCGGTGCGGTCGTTGCAAAGGTTGCTAAACCTAAGCAGGACAATCGTTTTGATGTGCCGACTGTCGGGCTTAAAACTCTTGAATCTATGATAGAAGCAGGTGCGACTGTTCTTGCGATTGAGGCTGACAATACACTTTTAGTTGAGCGCGAAAAAGTCGCGGCGCTTGCTGATGATAAGGGCATCGCTATTGTTGCCTGCTAGTTTTGTATTTATATTAAATGGATTGCAATTGCCGGATTAAGGCATCTTGTAAAGTTTTAGAAAAATTGATTTTATGTGCTTTTGCTTTATCATTTGCGCCGTAAGAAGATGTAAGGCGCTTTTTTCTTGCATTACTTTTGCCGTTGTGCTACAATAGTTTTGCGAGGTGAAAGCAATGAAGACCTTCGGTTTTAAACTCTATAAATCAGAGCGAAACGACAAACTGCAAAAGCAGATTAATGCTGCTGGTTTGACATACAACCATTGCATTGCCCTTTGCAAGCGATACTACAAAATTTTTCATAAATCGCTAAATGCGAACAGATTGAAAGTGCATCTAACCAAGCTCAAGAAAATTTCAAAATTCAGCTATCTGTTAGAAATCGGATCACAAGCAGTACAAGATGTGGCAGAACGAATCGGCAGAGCTTACAAACTTTTCTTCCGCAATATCGAACGAAAAATCAGGAGCTCACCGCCTGGCTTTAAAAAAGTGAGAAGATATAAGTCATTTACTCTCAAGCAAGCCGGTTGGAAGTTAGACAAACAACATACACTTTGACAATCAACGGGCAGAATTATAGATATTTTCCATCGCGAAGGATAAACGGAAAAATTAAGACAGTAACAATTAAGCGCGACAGTTTAGGTGATATTTACGTTTACTTTGTCACAGACGCAACAGATTATAAAGTTGTAGAACGAACAGGTTTCTTTAGTTGGTTGCAGTCTCTCAGCTTCGTTCAGCTAATCAGTATAACGAAGGCTACAAGTATTCCCAACCAAAAGTAAGTCGGCT
>JAFUTM010000229.1 GCA_017484235.1 Selenomonadaceae bacterium | reverse complement strand
GACTGCAATAAGGCAATTAAACTGAACTCTCAGAATTTAAATGCTTACTTACAGCGCGGAGTCGCATATTATAATTTGAAACAATATAATAAGGCGTTAGTCGACCTCAATAAAGCCATTGAACTTAATCCAAACGATGGTGCTGCTTATCAATTGCGTGGAATGATTTATCGTGATATGGGCGACAATGCACGGGCACAAGCGGATTTTGATAAAGCAAAACAATTAGGTTATACTGAATAAATAATCCAAATTAATTATTGATGTGGAGTGAATATTTGATGTTATTGAACAAAATTCTTGACCAAGGTCGCGAAAGTGATATTGCACTTGTCGATCACGGTCGTCGTGTTACTTATGCTGATTTTAAGAAATCTATCGAAAATTGTCGAAACAAATTGTATAAATTGGGCATCCGTCAAGGCGACAGAGTTGCCATTTTCTCGCGCAACAGTATTGAGTTTATCTATGCTTACTTTACAATCGCCTCACTCGGTGCAATCAACGTGCCGGTTAATTTTCAGCTCAGTCACAGAGAAATCGCCTACATTCTCAAAGATGCAGGCGTTAAGCACATTTTTACATACAAGCCGCTTGATATAGACTCTCATCACGTTGACAGTGATCCTAAGCCGGACTTTCACGTTGGAATGACTCACAAGGTTACTCAGCACGACATTAAAATACTGAGTCAAATTGAGGAAACAATAGAAAAAGCACCTGAACTGCCTGATGATTTTGATTGGAACAATCCTTGCGTAATAATATACACATCTGGCACTACCGGCAATCCTAAAGGTGCGGTTTTATCTCATAAAAATCTCGTTCGCAACGCTGAACAGATGATACACATGGGCTGCAAACGCGAACACAACGTCCTCTGCGTGCTGCCAATGTACCACTGCTTCAGTTGGACGTGCTCCGTCCTTTATCCACTGAGCAAAGGCGCAACGATTGTAATTCTCGACTCGTTTACGCCAAAAGAAACTATCGAAACCATTAGAACTGAAAAAATCACTGATATGTATGTTGTGCCGTCCATTTGTTCATTGTTGACTAAACTCGCTTCTGCTGAGGATATGTCCACTTTGAGGCTGGTTGTCAGCGGCGGTACTACTCTGCCGTTACAAATCGCCAATGATTTTATTAAAAAATTCGGCGTTGAAATTTGTGAAGGCTACGGCTTGAGTGAATCGTCGCCAGTTGTAACGATGAATCCTTACGGCAAGCCAAAGGTCGGTTCAGCAGGTCCAATCATTCCTGATATTGAGTATCGTTTTGTTGATTCTGAGGGCAATGATGTTCCGCAAGGTCAAGAGGGCGAACTTATCATTAAGGGCGACAACGTTATGATTGGATACTGGAATATGCCGGAAGCTACGGCTGAGGCGATCGACAAAGACGGCTGGCTTCACACCGGCTACATTGCTAAAATAGACGAAGACGGCTACGTTTTTATCGTAAACCGTCTTAAAGAAATGATAATCAGTATGGGCGAAAATATCTATCCTCGTGAAGTTGAGGAAATTATTTATCGTTATCCTGGAATTAAGGATGCCGCTGTCATTGGCGTTGAGGACAAGCTGCGCGGCCAGGCCGGCGCGTGCTTCTATTCAATGCAGGACGGTGCGGAGATGAACATCAGCGAGTTAAAACACTTTCTACAAAAAAATTTGGCACTTTATAAAATTCCTCGTGAATTTCATCAACTTGAGGATTTGCCGCGCACTTCAACTGGTAAAATCTTTAAACGCAAGATATTAGAAGACTTCTTAGCCGATAAAATTTAATCTGGACAATACAATTAAGGTTGTGATAAAATGTGACAGACGGTCGATGGTCGGCTTCCTCGCAAGAGGGGGTGATGCTATGGACTTCTTTGCGGACAGTAATATCTTCGACTACCTCAACTTTGTAGTCAACACCGCTAATCTAGTTTTAGCAGCACTTGCGTATCTTAAAAAAGATTAAGATATGAAAAAAGCCGTCTTAGGAAATGCGGAAACCAAAGATTCATTATATTAATCGAGGGAGCCGACGAACCAACATCGGCTGTCCTTCTTTATTATAAACATTACAAAAAACTTTGTCAATATCAATTCTTTGTATTATAATAGAGTAGGTTGGTGAATTAAAATGATAATTGGAACAATTGACAATGTAAACGACAAAAATTTTGAATATCATTCAACGCTGCGTGAAGTTTTGGAATATCTGAGAGTTACGGATTTTTCAAAGTTAGAGGACGGCAGTTATCCGTTTGGAGATAAAGGAATTGTTGCTAAGCTGCAGCGTTATGAAACCAG
>JAFUTM010000228.1 GCA_017484235.1 Selenomonadaceae bacterium | reverse complement strand
CCGTTCTAAGGATTGCGCCGAAATTATGAGGGTCTTCAATCTCATCAAGCAAGAGTATAAACGGCAACTCATTTCTGTCATTTGCAAGTTGTATAATCTCATCAAGCGTTGAATATTCAACTGGTGAAGAGTAAGCCAATATACCTTGATGATTCTGACCAGCCACCAGTTTATCAATTCTATCACGCGGAACAGTCTCAAAAATGACGCCGGCTTCTTTTGCCAAAGAAATAATTTTTTGCACGGAACCATCACGACTTCCGTCTGCAATCAGTAAACGATTGACTCTGCGACCGGCTTTCAATGCCTCCATAATTGCGTTGCGCCCAATAATTATATCCTCATTATTCGTCAGATGCTTTTCATTCTTAGGGTTAAGTTTATTTTTATTAAATTGTTGTTTTCTTTCCATAAATTAACATGTCCCATAAATCATAATAAATTATTCCACCACGCGCAATGTCAGTAACTACTTCTCCGAACTTTCGTCCACGAACTAAATCAGGTGGAATATAAAAACCAGAATCTAAATTAGTTTCAAATGGCACAAAACAAACCTTTTTAGTATATGGCAACTCATCGAATTCAGCTAAAATGTCAGGATTTTCCGTATACATCACAACTAACAGATTAAACCAGTTTATTCTAAGTCTTCGCTCTTCCCATTTTTCCTGGCAATATTACCGCCAAAATCATTTGTATAATGATTCATAATCCATTTAACATCATTAAGCATAAAAACCGGAAAATTTTTAAACGTATCATTGGAACACATTTCATAAAATCTTAGCTCTGTATTAATATAATATTGTGGATTGTGCAAGAATTTTAACATATCTTTGTCAGAAGTAAACATATTTATTGTCGGTGATAAAAATGGCTGCCCAAAATTATGATATATAATACCGCCCCAGCAATTCATTGACAAGATTGACAATTTTGATTTGCGAAGCTTTTTATAACGCTCAAGTGAAAATCCTGGAAAACAAATTGTAATGTCTAATATAATTTTGTCAGAATCTAATTTTAATTTTTCAGCTTCCTTTAGAACAGAAACAAGAGATACATCTTTTATAAGAGAGTTGTCACTATCAACTACAACGATAACGTCATAATCATAGGATGATATATCTTTTTTGTCAATAATCTGTATCATACCATTTTCATTATGGTCAGCTTCAGATGTGGGGGGGGGTTACAATATTAGTTGCACCAATAATATTAACATTTTTATATTTACTGGTTAAAATATTTATAGCAGTTACTGCGAATTGAGAATCTGGAGAGTTAATCCAAAGTATAACATTCATAATTAAACCTCCATTATATCATTTATAATTGTATTGAAAACGATCTCATCGATTTCATAAATTAACAATATACCATTTGAAACACAATATATGTAATAATTATAGTCTCCAGTTCTCGTAAGTCAAACCATTAATGCGACTGAAATGTTTCTCATTGGCAGTCACAAGTGTACAATCATTAGCCATTGCTATTGCCGCTATATAGATATCATTATCTTCTATTTGCTGTCCTTTGTGCAGGTTTACATAGATGTCAACAGCTTGATTTATTGCTTTCATATCTAGCGGCAAGTGCTCCATTTCCTCATACATCTTCATAAATTCTTTAATTTTACTTGACGCTCCAATAGATTTTAATCCGCGTACCAACTCATAATAGACAACATCACAAATTGCAAAAATAGTACCTTTTTTAGCTTCTTCTACATAGCGTGTTACTATGTTTTGCCTTCCACGCAAAATATCACTGATTATATTTGTATCCAGACTAACCATAAATTGCCGCTTTCCTTTCTTCTTCGGCATCCATAAATTTTCCAAATGCTTCTTTTTCTTCGTCATTAAGAAGATTTACCAATTTGTCTAAAGCGTCAAGTTGTTTTTTGATTCTTTCTTCTTTAGTTTCGGCGTTATCATCTTCAGTTATGACAATATTATTTTTTTTCCCATTTTTCAAAGTATCAATATCAGCTTTCATTGTCGCAATATCACTTTGAATATTTGTAAGCATTTCAATAATTTTATCTTCATTTGCCATTATTATCACTCCTCCATTATATCATTTATAGCCGAATTAAAAGCGGCCTCAGCGATTTCATTAAGTCGGGTATAATCACTTTTCAGAAATAAAACGCCCAGAAGAGCTTCAAAACCAGTACTGTTATGATATTCAGCTGTTGTAGCACTGTGAGAGGAGCGGCTTTTTGCATTACGCCCACGTTTAAAGAAGTATTTCTCATCTTCAGTAAGCGTATTTTCGATCTCGTGATACGCTTTGGACTGATAGACGGCAGAAACAATCTTTGAACTCAGATTATTAAGATCATTTACCTTGTATTTATATACCAGCAGTTTAGTCCTAACAAATAGATGAAAGTAGGCATCGCCAACATACGCAAGCGCAAGAGGCTGCAAAGTTCTTATATCTATTTTATCACAAAACTTTTTAAAATTATCGTCCATTAAATTAAACTCGTTTCCAACGGACACCTTGCGGAGTATCCTCTAAAATAATACCGGCAGCTTTCAGCTTATCGCGTATACCGTCTGCAATTTCCCAGTTTTTAGCTTCGCGAGCCGCCTGTCGATTCGCAATAATAATTTCCATTAAATCATCAATGAGTTTGAATTCTGCGTTGTCATCGACAGCTTTAACCGCTTTTTCAAATATGCCGATTATGCCCGCCATTTCCATATAGACATCACGCACGCGATAAATAATCTTCGCATCGATATCATTTATTCTGCCGCCAACGCTGAGTATGCCGCTATTCATTATTTCATTATAATAAATATTAATCTCTTTCGACAATTCAAACATGTGACTGATTGCCAGTGCCGTATTAAAATCGTCGTCCATTGCATCATAAAATGCCGAAAGCAGGCGTTCTGATATTTCAGCCAGCCCGCCGGCTTTAGATACTGTAATGGCAGTAGGACCTCTGCCGTCTGCACTTACATCACCGGCATCAATCTTTTTAATAAGGTCAAACAGATAATCCTTGCTCGTTGCAAGACGATTAAACGCTGTCTGAGCTTCTTTAATACGTTCTTCACTGAAATCAAGTGGACTGCGATAATGTGTCTGCAATAAAAAGAAGCGGATGACTTCACCAGGATATTTATCCAAAATATCTTTAACGGTGAAGAAATTGCCAGCTGACTTGCTCATTTTTTCACTATTAATTGTAATAAAGCCATTATGCAGCCAATACTGTGCAAAACTGTGGTCATCGCCAATTGCAGCCTGCGACTGAGCAATTTCATTCTCGTGATGTGGAAAAATTAAATCAGATCCGCCACCGTGAAAGTCAAATTTTTCACCGAGATATTTGAGCGACATTGCCGAGCACTCAATATGCCAGCCTGGACGACCGTTGCCCCAAGGGCTTTCCCAGAAGGGCTCACCTTCTTTTGCTGATTTCCAAAGTGCAAAATCCATTGGGTGATGTTTGCGTCCATCAATTTCAATTCGAGCACCAGCTTCATTGTCATCTAATTTACGACCGCTTAACTTGCCGTATTGCTCATCTTTAGTAACATCATAGTAAACATCGCCATTATCAAGAACATATGCATACCCTTTGTCAATCAGCGTCTGCACCATTGCAATAATATCAGCCATATTTTCAGAAACACGAGGATAAAGGTCAGCGTGGTGAATATTGAGCGCGTCCATTGCATTGAAATATGCTTCAATATAACGGTTGGAAATTTCACGCCAGGTTGCACCTTCGCGTTTTGCCGCCGCTATTATTTTATCGTCTACATCAGTAAAATTTTGAATGTACCTTACAAAATAGCCCTTTTTAGAAAAAAAACGACGGATCGCGTCCCACGTAACAAAAGGTCTGGCATTTCCAATGTGCGGTTCATTATAAGGTGTCACGCCGCAGCAGTAAATACTGACCTTATTTTTTTCAAGAGGGTGAAAGTCTTCTTTTTTACGTGTCATAGTATTATAAACTTTTAGCATAATATGTAACCTTCTTTAGTCAATAAAAATTTAACTCTTTTGCGAACGAACGGGCAGAGTTAAAATTTTCATATTGTTATTATTTTCAATTTTCGGTTTCTCTTCTAATTTGACTTCGACAGCTGAAGTTCTCATTGATTCAGCGGAAATTGCTGCCTTTGCCGATTCAAGTTGTTTTTCCAGATCGCTTATGCGCTTTTCCATTCGTTGTATTTGTCGCGACATAACTTCCAGCATTTCTTTTTCAGGGTCCGGTAGAATATCGTGATCCAAATCAACATCAATTTCGTCGCAAATTTCTTTATGTACATCTGGATTATTTATATCATAGCCGCGCGACTCGCAGTAATCAAGCCACACTTTTTTATACTCTTCGGCATTGTGGATTCTTTTTCCGTGCAGGACAACAATTCTGCCTGGAATACCAACGACGGTTGCATAAGGCGGCACTTCTTTAAGGACGACGGAGCCGGCACCGATTTTGGCGTGATCTCCAACTTTGAATGAGCCAAGAACCTTAGCACCGGACGCAACAACGACATTATTGCCGATTGTTGGGTGCCGTTTGCCTTTTTCTTTTCCAGTGCCGCCAAGTGTTACGCCTTGATATAATGTAACGTTTTTGCCAATTTCAGCCGTCTCACCAATGACAATGCCGGTTCCGTGATCAATAAAAAGTCCATCGCCAATCGTCGCGCCAGGGTGAATTTCTATTCCAGTCAAAAATCTACCCAAATTAGAAATTAACCGAGCACTTACAATCCAGCCGCGTTTAAAGAGTGCGTGAGAAATTCTATGCAGCCAAATTGCGTGAAGTCCAGAATAACAAAATAAAACTTCCAAAGTACTTTTGGCCGCCGGATCACGCTCAAAAATGACGCGTATGTCCTTCTTGATACGTGCAAAAAATTTCAAATTGTTCACTCCAAACGCATTAATAGTATAAAATTATCTTTCAATTCCAACGACAGCATAAGCAGCGATACCCTGCTCACTTCCGACGAGGCCGAGACCTTCTTCAGTAGTCGCCTTAACACTCACAAGGTCAAAATCAATGTCGAGAATTTCCGCAATACGTTCGCGCATTTTCAAGATATATGGAGCTAATTTAGGTTGTTGAGCGACAACTATAGAATCAATGTTAGTAATTCTGTAATTTTGTTTATCAATCATTAATTTGACGTGCTCAAGAAGCTGACCGCTGTCAATATTTTTAATCTTTTTGTCAGTGTCTGGAAAATGCTGTCCAATATCACCGAGTGCCGCTGCACCGAGAAGTGCGTCCATAATAGCGTGGAGGAGTACATCAGCATCTGAATGACCTTCTAAACCAATTGGATAGTCAATTTCAACATTTCCCAAAACCAGTTTACGATTTACAGCAAATTTATGCACATCGTAACCTATTCCAAATCTAACCATATCAATCATTACTCCTCAAAAACGCCTCAGCGATCAAAATATCCTCAGGCGTCGTTATTTTAATATTACAATAATCACTTTTAACAATTTTAACTTTATAACCGAGACGCTCAACAAGACTTGAATCGTCTGTACCAAGAAAATTATCCTGCTCCGCCTGTTTGTAGGCTTTAATTAAAATGTCACGTTGGAAGCCCTGTGGAGTTTGTACGGAGACAAGTTGTGAGCGTTGTGGTGTATTGATGACAAAATTATCTTTATCAATGACTTTAATAGTATTTTTTTCCGGCACTGCGGCAATTGCACCACCATATAACTTAGCCGCATCAACTACATTATCAATAGTCTTAACGTCAATCAATGGTCGTGCCGCGTCGTGTACAAGTATAATTTCACAATCAGTAGGCACTTCTCTAAGCGCGTTTGCAATTGAGTATTGACGTTCGCTGCCGCCTTTAACTACGATAAATGGTTTTAAGTCTGACACATCATTGAGCATTGAATTTATCGTTTCAATTTCATCAGCTGCAGCGGCAATAATTAAATAATCAATGTTATCTGACTTAGAAAATGTCTGCAATGTACGAATTAATATAGAAAATCCATTGAGTTCCAAAAAATTTTTATTTGTCACTGAAGTTAATAACTTTTGCATTCGCCGACTTTGCCCTGCCGCTGGAAATATTGCCGTTGCCATTAAATTAAACCTTCATTCATTAAGCGTTCGAGGCCGACTAATACACCGCATTCAGTGTTACTGGCCGTTTCGTATTTCGCAAATTTCTTTAAATCAGGATGAGCGTTCGACATAGCAAAGCTGTGAGTAACGGACTGTAACATTTGCACATCATTCAGATAATCACCAAAAGCCGCACACTCGTCAGGCGTTATATCAAGACCTTCTTGAATTTTTTTGATAGCAAAGCCTTTATTAATGGTATTGTTCATCACATCTACCCAATTATCACTGCTTTTAACGACTTGCAAAGGTCCATTTAAATGTTTAATATGACGATAGATGTTTTCATCTGAATGACCTGTTATGTCAAAGTAAGCCAGCTTTAAAGGTATATCCTCAACATCTTCAAAACGATTAACGCAAACGTGTTTAGTATAATATTTATCAAGCTCAGCGATATATTTAGGTATATTTTGAGATTCAAGAATATAAGCATCTTTCTTGCCGCAATAAACGCGAAGAATATCCGGCAAATTTTTAGTAATTTCTCGAACTTCATCGGCTTCTTTATGAGTAAGCGGGCTTGAAAAGATTTCTTCACCTTGATACATAACCAGCGTGCCATTTTCAGCCACAAATAAAAATTCGTCCTTATATTTTTCAAATGATTTAAGCAATGAAAAATATTGACGACCACTG
>JAFUTM010000227.1 GCA_017484235.1 Selenomonadaceae bacterium | reverse complement strand
GTTAAAAACGCTTGTCAGACAGAAAAATTATAAATTGACGGTGAAAGACGGCGAAAATTTTGGAGTAGTGATGCCGACATATTGGGAAGGATTGCCGTCAATATTGATAGAATATCTTGAAGAAGCAGAAATTGAGTTAATTGGTGAAAATCACTATTGCTATTTTGTTGCGACGTATGGCTGTGATTATGGAAATATTTTATCAACGGCGCAGAAAACATTTCGTAAAAAAGGCGTAGAGTTTGACAGCTTATATGCAGCGCGATTTGTAGATAATTGGAGTCCGATGTTTTATTTGAAAGATGAATCAAAAAATCGCCGAGCAGAAATGAACGGCGAAGCTGAAACGGCTGAAATAGCTCAACAAATAGTAAATCGAGAAGTCGGACATACATTGCCGGATCAGATGTTCGCAGTAACAGCGATGGCAGCAAAAGCGAATTATGACAGAATCAGGAAAACGAAATTATTCAGCGTGAATGTTGATAAATGTATAAGTTGCGGATTATGCGCTCGACAATGCCCACTTGAAGCAATAGAGATGCAAAATAATCACCCGGTGTGGATAAAACCAAAATGCACACTTTGTTTAGGCTGTTTTCATCGTTGTCCGGCAGGAGCGATAGATTATGATGATTGTTCGCTAAAAAATGGACAATACATCAATAAAAATGTAAAATTAGACGACTAAAATAAAAACGACATAGACTTTAAGCCTACGCCGTTAATTTTTTGTGTAGAGTGAAAAATTATTTATTAGAAATGAGTGAAAATATGGTTACAAAAGAAGAACTACCGGATTGCCCAGTAGCAACAGCAGTGCAATTAATAGGAAGCAAGTGGAAATTGCTAATTTTGAGGAATTTGTTGCAAAGGGCGTGGCGATTTAATGAATTGAAGAAATCAATCGAAGGAATCAGTCAAAAAGTCTTGACAGACAGTCTGCGTTCAATGGAAACTGACGGAATTATAGTCCGAACGGTTTACACCGGCTCGCCGTTAAAAGTAGAATATTCATTGTCCGAATTAGGCGAATCAATGCGCCCGATAATAATGGCGATGGAAAGCTGGGGAATTTCTTATAAATCGCAAATTGAAAAAAATAATGAAACGAAATAATTATCTGTTTTAGTCAAGCAACTTTGATAACAATTTTACCATTGACATTACCAGAATCTTGGTCGATACAGGCTTGGCGTAAATCATTAAAATCATAAATTTTGCCGATATACGGCTTTATTTTTTTCTCATTTATAAAGTTGAAAATATCATCAATAGTTTGTTGAGAAGGATAATTGCTGAAAAATCCAGTTAAATAAACGCTGTTCGGAATATCTTTAATCGGATCGAAGTCATCTAAACTATAAACGCCGCCCAAAATTCCAGTGTGGCAAACGTATGCTTGAGGACTTGGTTTTATAATTTTCATAGTATCGAGCAAAGTTTTAGCACCGACCAATTCAAGAGCCTTATCAACACGAAAATTTTTATCCTTTAAACTTCCGTCGTCCAAAATAATCTTATCAACGGCAGTTTTTTCTAAAAGTGGAATTTTATTTTCACGGTGAGTAGTGGCAATTACAAATGCTCCCATAGCTTTAGCCAATGAGATAGCAGCATAACCCAAAGCGCAAGTTGCGCCGCGAATTAATAATTTGTCGCCTTTTTGAAGATGTAAGCACTCAACCAATGAACCCCAAGCGGTAAAATAAGTCTCAGGAATTGCTCCCAATTCTTCCCAAGACAGATTAGATTCAATCGAAAAAACGTGATGAACAGGCAAAAGAGCATATTGAGCATAACTGCCGTTGAAACTTCTACCCATACCGCCCATCAATGCAATAACTTTTTGACCAACTTTAAAATAACTGTCAGAAGCGTCTGCAATTTCGCCTACACATTCAATACCAGGAATTACAGGTTTTTGAATATACGGAGCAGAAATTTCTTCAAGGCGTAAAATTTGTTCGGAATGGTTCAAGCCAAAAGAGCGAATTTTCACTAAAACCCAGCCGGATTTAACTTTTGGAATTGGATAATCCGTCAGTTTTACATCTTCAGCCTTTGTCGGTTTATTAATGACTAATGCTTTCATTGTATTTTGCATAAAGTTTTCCTCACTCAGAAATATTTTTCCAACATTGCGGATCGGCTTCATAAAAATCATCAGTGTAACTTGCTGAAACTGCCGGACAACCTCTGCACCAAGCTAATAATTCACATTTGGAGCATTTTTTAAATTTTGTATAATCTCGATATTGTTCCATTTCGCAAACCCAAATATCGGCAAGACGATCTTCAAACACATTGCCGACTTTACTGTTTGGCACACGACGACAGGCATAAATATCGCCGTTAGGTAAAATGGTTAAATGAGAGTTACCGCAATTACAGCCCTCATAAATCATACC
>JAFUTM010000226.1 GCA_017484235.1 Selenomonadaceae bacterium | reverse complement strand
AGATTTAACAATTTCTGAACGAATGGCAATGTGCAATATGACGACTGAGATGGGCGCAAAGACCAGCTACATTCAGCCTGACGAGGTCACTTTGAAACACCTTAAAGATCGCGGAATCACCGATTTTAAAATCTACAATACCGATGATGATTATGAATACGCTGCCGATTTAACTTATGATGTGACGGACATTCAACCGAAGCTTGCCGCGCCTTTCAGCGTTGACAATGTTGATGATATAGACAGATTCACTGGCAAACACGTTGACCAGACTTATCTCGGTTCCTGCACAGGCGGCAGAGTTCAAGATTTTGAAATTGCGGCAGCTATCCTCAAAGGCAGACAAGTTCATCACGGTACTAGAATGGTATTAGTGCCAGCGTCCAAATTTGTGCTTAGAGAGTGCATTGATAAGGGCTATATTCAAACACTGCTTGACGCAGGTGCCACGTTGACGGCTCCAGGCTGTGCCGCTTGTCTCGGCATTCATCAAGGTCTGTTAGCCGAAGGTGAGGTCTGTGTCTCGTCCACTAACAGAAACTTTCCAGGACGTATGGGCAGTGTAAAAGGTGAGATTTATCTTGGCTCGCCGGCGTCGGTTGCAGCAGCTGCACTCGAAGGTGTCATTGCTGATCCGCGAAAATATTTGTGAGGTGGTTTCAATGAAAGATAAAATCACAGGCACAGTTTATGTATTTGGCAATAACATTGATACCGACCAGATTTATCCAGGCAAGTACGTTGAGTATACCGAAATAGAAGACATCAAAAAGTACGCGATGAGCGGCAGTGCTATTCCTAATCTTGTCGAGCTTTTCAAGCCTGGTGACATCATCATTGGCGGCACTAACTTTGGTTGCGGATCAAGTCGTGAACACGCTGTGATGACACTCAAGGGTATTGGTATCGGTGCCATTCTTGCTGAGTCGTTCGCACGAATCTTTTATAGAAATGCAATCAATCTCGGTGTGCCGGCAATAACTTGCAAGGCTATTAATACAATGTTCAAAACTGGTGAGCAAGCGGAGATGAACTTTATCAACGGCAATGTAACAAATTTGACTACTGGAGAGTCAAGGAAGTTTGAACCAGTTGGTGATTATATGATGAACATTCTTAAACACGGTGGAATCAAACCGATGATTAAAGAACAGCTTAATATGCGTTGAATAATATTTTAATCATTAATCGTTGCAAAGAAGGTAATATTATATGACCAATTATAAATCCATTGACGTTCAAGGCATTAATATTTTTTATCGTGAGGCTGGAGCTATTGATAAACCTAATTTCGTATTGTTTCACGGTTTTCCGTCAGCAAGTCACATGTTCCGTGATCTAATTCCTAAAATTGAAGATGATTTTCACGTTATTTCAATGGACTATCCAGGTTTCGGTCAATCGGATATGCCGCCACGCGACAAATTTGCTTATACCTTTGACCATATTTCAGAGATTGTTGATTCATTTTTAACAAAGTTGGGCATCAATAAATTTTATATGTATGTATTTGATTATGGTGCGCCGATTGGATTTAGAATTGCAGTCAAACACCCAGACGCAATACTCGGTATAGTTAGTCAAAATGGCAATGTCTATGAGGAAGGGCTTGGCAAAAAATGGGCAGCTCGTGCGGAATACTGGAAAAATCCGACTAAAGAACTCCGCGAACAGTATAAGTCAGCATTTGCACCGGAGACAATCATTGGTCAATACACATTTGGCACAGCAGAAGGCAAGGTTTCACCTGATGGTTATTCTTTGGATATATTTTATACTCAGCGCGAGGGCTATGATGAGGTTCAATCGGATTTAATATTTGACTATCAAAACAACGTTAGGCTTTATCCAAAGTTTCAAGAGTATCTGCGCAAGTATCAGCCTAAGTTACTGGCAGTTTGGGGTAAAAACGATCCGTCTTTCATTTTTCAAGGTGCTATGGTCTTTAAAAAAGATGTTCCAAATGCTGAAATCCATCTCGTCGACAGCGGACACTTCGCCCTTGAGACACATTCAAATGAAATTGCTGCGCTGATAAAAAAGTTTCTGAGGTAACTATGACAGAAATTATCGAGTTTAACAATAACATTTCAGTGGACGCTTGCCTGAATAAAATTATTTATGGCGATTGTCTGGAAATAATGCGTACTTTGCCTGATAAATGCGTTGACGTTGTGATAACTTCACCGCCATACAATCTGCTGAAATCCAGCGGCAATGGATTGAAGAAAAACACTAAATGCGGTAAATGGAAAAATGCCGCAATCAAAAATGGTTATGCAGAATATGATGACAATATGCCTTACGTGGATTATATTGCCTGGCAAAGAGAGTGCGTCGCCGAAATGTGCAGACTTATTAAAGACGACGGTGCGGTTTTTTACAATAATAAAAATCGAGTTCAAAATGGTCTGCTTGAAGACAGAGGTGAGATTGTAAAAGGCTTTCCTCTTAGACAGATTATTATTTGGAAAAGAAGTGGTGCAATTAATTTCAATGCCGGCTACTTCCTGCCAATAACTGAGCAAATTTATCTGTTGTGCAACAAGGCGTTCAAATTGGCGCAAGGTGCAAATAAAAATACTGACGTTTGGGAAGTCAAACAAGAAATGAAAAATCCTCACCCTGCGCCTTTTCCAGAGTAGCTTATTGATAAAATTGTTTCGAGCACGACAGGCAAAATTATTTTGGATCCATTCGCCGGTTCAGGAACAACGGCGGTCTCCGCAAAAAAATTTGACAGAAATTTTATTTTGATAGAAAAGTCTCTGAAGTATTGCACAATGGCGCAGACAAGGCTTGACGGAGGTGATTGGCGAAATGATGTCAACGATTCACGAACAGATTCAAAACAGTCCGTTCAAGAACCTTTACTGGTTTTCTCGTTATTTGATGAACACTGATCAGTATGGTGCGATTGGCAAACTTAAAGAAAGAAAGATGCTAAAATTAATTTCCATTCTGGAAAATTTAATGACGCAAGAAATATTTTCTGAAACTGACAAATTATTGTTGCTAAAAAAAACATTAGCTAATGAAATTGAAAATATGACAACCGTCGGCACGAAAGCTCATAGCTTGTCATTAAATCTTATTCATAGACTTGAACAAGATATAAATTCGATCGAAGATGTAATTGTATTTTGCATTGCGATGAAGTACGTGGTTGCACCGATTAATCAGGCAATCGTACTCGTTCCAGCTGATGATAAAGATTTTTGTGAGAGAGCAGCTAAAAATATTCTCGATACGTTTGGTGAAGAAAAAGTTGATATGTTGATTCAAATCTGGGACGATTTGGGCGTCAAAGGCTGCTTAGATGTTGAACGCGCACTAGTCGTTGAAAACTTTATTAAGTTTGTGGATAATTTATCGCGGCTGAATATAGCTCATAGTGATTTGGACGATAACATCATGATGACTGCTTTTTTACAAGAATTTGAGCGACGACTCGGACAAAAACGAAAATCTCGCGGTGGAAATTCGCTTGAATCAGTAGCCGATTTCATTTTTAATTATTATGGTTTTGATTCTACCGATAAGCCTACTCATTTT
>JAFUTM010000225.1 GCA_017484235.1 Selenomonadaceae bacterium | reverse complement strand
GTTATGGGCGGAGGCAATGCGGCAGTAGATGCAGCGATATTTTTAACTAAATATGCCAGCAAGCTCTATTTGATTCATCGCTCTAAACTTCGTGCAGATGAAGTTTCGCAGGAACGACTTAAAAAAATTGACAAAGTTGAAATTTTGCTCGAAACTGAAATTACCAAATTATTCGGCGATACTAGATTGAGGCAGGTTGAAATTTTTGATAAACAGACCGAAACGGCGAAACGACTTGACATCGACGCAATATTTGTAAATATCGGAGTAATGCCGAATACAAATCTTTTTAAAGATCAGGTTAAACTTAGTGAGCGCGGTCACGTTTTAGCTGACGAAAGCTGCAGGACAAATTTAGACGGCGTCTTTGCTGCGGGCGATATTCGTGAAAAAGAAATACATCAACTTACGACGGCGGCTTCTGATGGCACAACTGCGGCACTGTTAGCTGAAAAGTATATCAGACAATTTAAAATAAACAATAATATGTAATATAAAAAATTTCTAATTCCTAATTTACAATTCCTAATTAGTTTAGAGGTGTTAGTTATGGTTATTGGTGTTGCAAAGGAAATTAAAAATAATGAGAATCGTGTTGGCTTGACGCCTGCCGGTACGGAAGCGCTGGTAAAAGCTGGTCATACCGTGTTGATTGAAAAAGATGGCGGCGTTGGCAGCGGCTTTAATGATGAAGATTATAAATCCGTCGGAGCGGAAATAGTCTCTGATAAAAAATCATTATTTGACCGTTCTGAGATGATAATCAAAGTAAAAGAACCACTGCCAGAAGAGTACGATTTATTCCACGAAAATCAGATTCTTTTTACATACCTGCATCTGGCACCGGAACCGGAACTTACAAAAGCACTGCTCCGCAATAAAGTAGTTGGAATAGCTTATGAAACTGTAACCGGCAAAAATAACACTCTGCCTCTGCTTGCCCCAATGAGTGAGATTGCAGGTCGAATGTCAATTCAGCTTGGCGCACAGTTTTTAGAAAGTCAATACGGCGGACGCGGTGTACTGTTAGGCGGCGTCAGTGGTGTTGCATCCGGCCAAGTAGTGATTATTGGCGGTGGAATAGTCGGTACGAATGCGGCAAAAATGGCTTGCGGTCTTGGCGCACGAGTTACAGTTATTGACCTGTCGATTGACCGTCTGCGCTATCTTGACGATCTTTTTGGCGGCAGAATCCAAACGGTTATGTCCAACAGCTATAATATTGCGATGTGGTCTCAACGTGCTGATTTGCTCGTTGGCGCAGTTTTAATTCCAGGCGCAAAGGCACCAAAACTCGTCACAGAGGAAATGGTTAAAAAGATGAAACCTGGCTCTGTTATCGTTGACGTAGCGATTGATCAGGGCGGTGCTGTGGAAACTTCAGATCATTGCACCACTCACGAAAATCCAACTTTTGTAAAACACGGTGTTATTCATTATTCAGTTGCAAATATTCCTGGTGCTGTTGCGCGGACTGCTACTCAAGCACTGACAAATGCGACATTGCCTTATGCACTGAAAATTGCCAACAAAGGTTATAAGGCTGCCTGTATAGAAGATTCTGGACTGGCAAACGGCCTCAACACGGTAAATGGAAAACTCACTAATAAAGCGGTATCTGAAGCTCTCGGCATCGAGTATACAGATGCATCTGAATTTTTAAAAGCTTAAATATGGAGGTAATTTAAATGGTAACAGTTTATTCAATCACAACGTGCCCATGGTGCGACAAAATGAAAAAGTATCTCAAATCTAAAAACGTTGAATACGAAGAGCGCAACATTGAAAATAATGAAAATTATGCGAAAGAGTGCCTTGCACTGTCCGGCGATACTATGGTGCCGGTTATGACACCTGACGGTAAAAATTATGTCGTCGGTTTCGATAAACAGAAAGTAGATGAACTGCTCGCTTCATAATTAAAGAATTATCAAATGTCGATTATTAAAAATCATTTTTAGCTCATTTTCGATTTTGAGTTAAAAATGGTTTTTGTTTATGGAAATGGGTGTATAAATATGCCGTCGTTTGCTCATGAAGTTAAAGATGAACTCGCCAGAGTAAAAAATGTCAGTAAATGCTGCAACTTTACGGAGCTGACTGCTATGCTTAGAATTGGAGCAACAATTAATGATAGTCGCATTGATTTTATAAATACTAATGCTGCTGTTGCGCGTAAAGTTCTTAAGCTCATCAAAGCCATTTATAATGACATTCACACGGAAGTAGCGGTAATCCGCAATAAAAAATTTCGTACGTTTAATCGGTACGTAGTCAGAATTTTTCTTACTTCTGAAACGAAATCATTATTTAACGCTCTTAACAATAATAGTCTACCAAGAGAAAGCTGCTGCCGATGCGCTTATTTTAGAGGTATGTTTATGGCGGGCGGCAGTATAAATAAACCGGAATCTAAATATCATTTAGAAATAGTCGTACATTCTAAATCAAATGCTAAAGCCGTATTGAAAAATTTGCAAAAAATGGGCTTTCCGTTCCGTTTATTTGAACGCCAAGATAATTTTGTTGTTTATATAAAAGAAGGCGATACTATATGTGACCTTCTTTATATGATGAAAGCCGACCGAGCCGCTGAACGTTTTGAAGTAGCACAAAATCTAAAAGAAGTGCGGGCGCAGGTAAACCGAATTGTAAATTGTGAAACTGCTAACTTGCAAAAATCAATTGACGCCGCGCATAGACAAATTAAAGATATTAATCTCATAATGAAACAAAAAGTTGACTTAGTTTATGAATTGAAGCTGACCGCTGAAACCAGATTAAAATATCCAGAGGCGAGTATACCTGAACTGGCGGCTAAATTATTTATGAGTACATCTGGATTGAAGCACAGGTTTGAAAGAATACACAAAATAGCCAGCAATTTAAAAACTATTTGTACGCTTTAAATCGTATGGCAGGAGATATTTTATAATATGAGTAAAAAAAATCTATTTGGAATTACTATTGATGAACTTAAAGTAGAATTATCAAAATTAAATATACCTGCGTTTCGAGCCGATCAGATTGCCGCCTGGATATATAAACGCGGCGCAGAATCATTTGATGAAATGACAGATCTATCTAAAAATTTAAGACAGCAGCTCAATGATTTATATACAATTCGTATGGTTGAATTGATTGATAAATTAGAGTCTAAAGACGGACTGACAACTAAATTTTTGCTGCAGTTTGAAGACGGTGCAAATGTTGAAACGGTTCTAATGCGTCATAACTACGGAAACAGTATATGCATTTCGACGCAGGTCGGCTGCGCTATGGGCTGCAAGTTCTGTGCTTCGACGCTCAAAGGTCTGCAGCGCAATCTGACGGCGGCTGAAATTTTAGCTGAGGTCGTTTTCGTAAATAATCTGCTCCAACTCAGCAATCAAAAAGTCGACACCATCGTCATAATGGGCATAGGCGAGCCGTTGATGAACTTTGATAATTTAATACAATTTTTGAAACTAATTCACGAGCCTTACACGCTCAATTTGAGTTATAGAAAGATCACCGTCTCAACTTGTGGCATCGTGCCTAACATTTATAAATTGGCTGAACTGAATCTTCCAATAACATTGTCCATTTCTCTGCACGCGCCAAACAATGAACTCAGGTCACACTTAATGCCTATTAATAATAATTTCAATATAAATGAAGTTGTTGCGGCCGGCCGCGATTATGGCGATACTACAGGGCGGCGCGTAACATATGAATACATTCTGATTGATGAACTCAATGATACTATTAAGCACGCACGTCAATTGTCAAATTTATTAAAAAATCAGCTTGCGAACGTCAATTTGATTCCGATTAATCCAGTTGCTGAAAAAGATTTTCGCCGACCATCGAAAGAACGCGTTAAGATGTTTTATGATTATTTAAATAGTCACGGCATCGGCGCAACTGTTCGCAAAGAAATGGGCGCAGCTATTAATGCGGCCTGTGGTCAGCTTAGAATATCGCATAATAATATTTAAGGAGAGCAATTGCGGCTATGAAAAAGGTGACAGTCAAACGTTCTGGCTGTCATTTTTTATATTGCAGCTTTAAATAATCAGAAAATTTTTGCAAAAAGCCTTGACAAACCGTTTTTTTTTTTT
>JAFUTM010000224.1 GCA_017484235.1 Selenomonadaceae bacterium | reverse complement strand
CTGTCTTAATATCATCAATTGAAATTTCAATGTCATTAAAAATGATATGCGGCTCAGGAATGGTTACACCTATCTCTATGAAAGATTTAAACTCGGACAAGTCCACATCATCGGCAGCTTCCACAACCAGCGAACCATAACGCCAGGTAAAAAATGCGTCAACTGACCACTTCATTGGATTAAATTGGAAACCAATATCATTTCCAATCGCCATCTTGGAAATAGAAGCTGCAATACCGCCACGACCAAGAGTTGACGCCGAAATGATTTTGCCTTCTTCTATCAACTTATGTACATTTATAAAATTATTCTTAAGTTCTTTAAATATCGGCACGCCATATCTGTCACGCGGGCACGGAATCAAATATACTTTATGGTTGATAGCTTTAAACTCCGGTGAAATAACTTTATCAGCATCGACAACCGCCATAGCAAAAGATACAAGAGTTGGCGGAACGTGTAAATCTTCAAATGTACCGCTCATTGAGTCTTTGCCGCCGATTGCCGCAATACCAAAGCTCTTTTGTGCCGTAAATGCACCAAGCAATGCGCTGACGGGCTTACCCCATTTATTTGGATCGTCGCCCAATCTTTCAAAGTACTCTTGAAAAGACATATACGCTCTTCTAAAGTCTGCACCAATCGCCACTAATTTTGCAAGTGACGAGGTGACTGCATCAATTGCGCCGTGAAATGGACTCCACTCTGAAATATAAGGATCAAAACCGAATGTCATTGCCGTTGCTGTATTAGTATATCCATCAACTGGCAGTTTAGCAACCATACCTTCAGCCGGTGTAAGCTGATTTTTACCGCCAAACGGCATTAGCACTGTTGCCGCGCCAATGGTAGAATCAAAGCGTTCAGCCAGACCTTTTTGACTGCAGACGTTTAAGTTTTCAAGAGATTTAATCCACTCTGCGTTTAAGTCGTCAGACTCAAGCAGTTCTGTATATTTCTTAGGTGAGTGAACGTGCGCGGTTACATTCTGTTTAACGCCGTTTGTATCAAAGAATTTACGGCTGACATCGACAATCTTTTTACCGCGCCAATTCATCACAAGCCGTTCATTGTCAGTGACAACCGCAACTTCTGTAGTTTCAAGATTTTCATCATCAGCTAACTTTTTAAAAGTCGCAACATCGCCTGGAGCCAATACAACCGCCATACGTTCCTGTGACTCAGAAATGGCAAGTTCCGTACCGTCAAGACCGTCATACTTCTTTTTAACTGCATCAAGATTAATTTCAAGCCCATTGGCAAGCTCACCAATCGCTACTGCAACACCGCCGGCGCCGAAATCGTTGCAGCGTTTAATTAACTTCGAAGCTTGCGGATTTCTGAACAGACGCTGAATTTTTCGTTCAGTTGGCGGATTGCCCTTTTGAACTTCAGCACCGCAAGTCGCAAGTGAATCTTTTGTATGTTCTTTACTAGAACCGGTAGCCCCGCCGCAGCCGTCTCGACCGGTTCTACCGCCAACTAAAATCACCACATCTCCGGCTTTTGGGCGTTCGCGTCTGACATTTTCCATAGGTGCCGCCGCGATAACCGCGCCAATCTCCATTCGTTTAGCCATATAGCCTTCGTGATAGATTTCATGAACCTGACCAGTCGCAAGGCCTATCTGATTTCCATATGAACTATAACCAGCCGCAGCACCGCGCGTAATCTTTTTTTGAGGAAGTTTGCCAGGCAGTGTCTCACTTATTGGACGGCGTGGATCTGCACTGCCCGTTACGCGCATTGCTTGATAGACATATGAACGACCAGACAGCGGATCGCGTATCGCACCGCCAAGACACGTCGCCGCGCCACCAAACGGCTCAATCTCAGTTGGGTGATTGTGTGTCTCGTTCTTAAACATTACAAGCCAATCCTGCATTTGTCCGTCGACATCAGCCTTTACGACGATACTGCACGCATTAATTTCATCAGAAACATCAACATTTGCCAGCATACCGTCATATTTAAGGCTTTTTGCACCAATCGTGCCCAAATCCATAAGCGATATATTACGCCTGTAGTAATCGCCATACAGTTTTTTACGATCACTTATGTATTGCTTATAAGCGTTCATTATCGCTGGAATATAATAATTGGCATCTTGCTTGTCTTTTTCAAAGATGATTTCGTCAATCGCAGTGGTGAATGTAGTATGACGGCAATGGTCTGACCAGTAAGTATCAATCACTCGCAGTTCAGTTATAGTTGGCGGACGCTTCTCAGTATCACGGAAATACTTTTGACAAAATTCCAGATCATCGTAGTGCATTGCGAAGCCGTGATCTTTTATAAAATTATGCAGTCCCATTGCGTCAAGCGTGTTAAATTCTTCCAAAATCTCAACATCGGGCGGAGTTGGATTATCCATTTCAAGCGTTGTCGGTTTTTCAAAACTAGCTTCACGACTTTCAATCTTATTAATCAGATAAGCTTTTATTTTTTGAACGTCATCATCGGAGACATTGCCAATCAAAGCAATAACTCTGGCAGTCTGAATTACTGGACGTTCTTTGCCCGTGACAAGCTGGATACATTGCGCGGCACTGTCGGCACGCTGATCATATTGTCCAGGCAGATATTCGATTGCAAAGATTTTAGCATTGTCAATTGCCGGAAGATTTTCATCATAAATAACATCAACCGGCGGCTCACAGAAGACTATATTTTTTACGGATAAATATTCGTCGTCATTAAGACCTTCTATATCATAACGCTGAAACAGCCGCAGCGATTGTAAGTTGGCAATTTCAAGAGTATCGCGAATATCTTCAAACATCTGAACAGCTGGTACATCAAAGCCGCTGCGCTTCTCAACGTAAATTCTTCTTACACTCATTTATATCATCTCCAATCAAACAACTATTGCAATAATTCAACTGGAATTTTAACCACAACTTTAGTTACTTTATACGGCAGTTTATCAACTAAGCCGCACGGACGATGTACATCAGCCGGATATAAAACCGCAAAACTGCGAGACGTCAACACCACACAGCTATCCGGTACCAGTTTTTTATAAAATGTCACGTCGTTTGATTCGTCATACTCGTTTAATATTTCAAGTTCTGGGCTAAGCGGGCACCAGCCAAGACTCTCCTCACCAGCCGAAACAAATTGTACATCTATATACTTTGCGTGCGATTCCGGCTTACATTCAGTTATTGGTCTGGTTTCATAACGCTGCAGCTTAGCAACAATTCCTTTATCTCCAAACGGATAACTGCCGTCCTCTAACTTTGAAAAATCCGTAACTCTCAGATATTCCAAAACTTCACGCAGCGTTGAATGATATTCAAAATTTTTGTCG
>JAFUTM010000223.1 GCA_017484235.1 Selenomonadaceae bacterium | reverse complement strand
TAAGGATGCTGATCCGCTGATTCTTGACGATTTGAAAAAATCTGGCAAACTTTTGAAGGCTCCGAAATTTGAGCACAGCTATCCTCACTGCTGGAGATGTGATACACCGTTGATTTATTATGCACGTGAGTCTTGGTTTATTAAGATGACTTCCGTGCGTGATGAACTTTTAAAGAATAATGATACCGTTAATTGGATTCCACCTTCAATTGGCAAGGGCAGATTCGGCGACTGGCTTGCCAACGTACAGGATTGGGGAATTAGCCGCAATCGTTATTGGGGCACACCTCTTAACATTTGGGAATGTGAATGTGGTCATCAACACGCGATTGGCTCGATTGACGAATTAAAGTCAATGTCCAAAAATTATGATGAGGTCAATGCGAAATATCAGGCAGGTAAATCAAATGAATCAAGCAACGTGCCTAATAATACAAATGGAAATTTAGAATTGCACCGCCCTTATGTTGACGAGGTTGCGATTAATTGTCCGAAATGTGGCCACGAGATGCATCGTGTGCCGGAAGTTATTGATTGCTGGTTTGATTCCGGTGCAATGCCTTTTGCTCAGTGGCACTATCCGTTTGAGAATGAAGATATATTTAATGAAAGATTCCCTGCAGATTTTATAAGTGAGGCAGTGGATCAGACGCGCGGCTGGTTCTACTCATTAATGGCGATTTCCACTTTATTATTTGATAAGTCGTCGTTTAAAAATTGTATTGTACTCGGTCACGTGCAGGATAAAGACGGGCAGAAGATGTCTAAATCAAAGGGCAACGCCGTTGAGCCGATGGCAGCCTTAAAAGAATTTGGCGCCGACGCAATTCGCTGGTACTTTTATGAAAATTCTGCTCCTTGGCTGCCAAATCGCTGGAATGATGAATACGTTAAAGAAGGTCAGCGCAAGTTTCTCGGCACGCTGTGGAATACTTATGCTTTCTTTGTATTGTATGCTAACATTGATGAATTTGATGCGACTAAATATAAACTTGAATATGATAAACTCGGCGTTATGGATAAGTGGTGCCTGTCCAGACTGAATACTATGGTTAAAACCGTTGACGACTGCCTCACAAATTATAAGGTCACTGAAACTGCTAAATGTCTGCAATCATTTGTTGAAGAGCTTTCAAACTGGTATGTCCGCAGAAGTCGTGCGCGGTTCTGGGCTAAGGGTATGGAGCAGGATAAAATCAATGCTTATATGACATTGTATACGGCATTGGTAACTTTGTCTAAAGCGGCGGCGCCTTTAGTGCCATTTATCACGGAAAATATTTATCGCAATCTCGTTTGCAGCGTTGATAAAGCCGCGCCGATAAGTGTACATCTTTGCGATTATCCAATTGCCGATGAGTCAATGATTGATAATGACCTTGAGCGCAATATGGAAATTGTATTAGAAATTGTTGGACTTGGACGCGCTGCACGCAATATCACAAATATTAAAAATCGTCAGCCTTTGTCAAAGATGTTCGTCCAGGCTCCAAATACACTGTCAGAATTTTTCGTTGATATTGTCGAAGATGAACTCAACATTAAATCCGTCGAATTTAAAGATAATATGGACGAGTTCATTAGTTATAATATTAAGCCTAACTTCCGCGTGCTTGGCAAGAAAGTTGGCAAGGCAATGCCGGAAGTCAAAAATCTGTTAAACACCATTGACGCGCAGGCAGCTAAATCTGAACTTGATAAGACCGGTGAACTTAAATTGAATTTGAGTTCTGGTGATGTTGCAACCTTGACGAACGAAGATATTGACATTTCAATAACTCAGACTGAAGGTTACAACTGCCAAAAATCCGGCGACGTAATGATTGCATTGTCAACCACTTTAACGCCTGAATTAATAGAAGAGGGCTTTGTCCGCGAAATCATCAGCAAAATTCAGACTATGCGCCGCGACAGCAACTTTGAAGTTATGGATCGCATTACTATCTATGCTTCCGGCAGTGAAAAGTTAATTGATATTATCAGCCGCAACGACGCCGAGATTAAGCGGGCAGTATTAGCTGACATCATTGAATTTAATAAGTCTAATGGTGCTGAGAAAGTCTGGAATATTAACGGCGAGTCACTTACACTTGGAGTGGCACGCAATTAATAATAAACTCAACGATTTATTTTGAACTCAATTGGAGGAATTAAATTGAAATTAATGGAAACACTTAAAAACGTCGACGCAGAAGTTTTTTCTGCAGTCAGTAACGAGCTCAACCGTCAACGCAACAAGTTAGAGCTTATTGCATCTGAAAACATAGTCAGTAAAGCTGTTATGGAAGCTCAAGGTTCCGTTTTAACTAACAAATACGCGGAAGGTTATCCTGGCAAGCGTTATTATGGCGGTTGTGAGTTCGTTGATGTGGTTGAGCAGCTTGCTATTGACCGCGCGAAAAAGCTTTTCAATTGTGAATACGCCAACGTTCAGCCTCATTCCGGTGCTCAGGCTAATATGGCCGTCTTCTTTGCACTGCTCAAACCTGGTGATACCGTTATGGGTATGAATTTAAATGACGGTGGCCATCTCACTCACGGCTCACCTGTCAATATGAGCGGCAAATATTTTAACATTGTGCCTTATGGCGTCAGCGAAAAGACAGAAACTATTGATTACGACGCCTTAGAGAATCAAGCCAAAGAGTATAAACCAAAGATGATTGTTGCCGGTGCTTCTGCTTATGCCAGAATCATTGACTTTGAGCGGCTGAGTCAGATTGCTAAGACCGTCGGTGCTTATCTTATGGTTGATATTGCACATATCGCTGGCCTTGTTGCCGCAGGACTTCACCCAAGTCCACTGCCATACGCCGACGTTGTAACGACCACTACTCATAAGACACTTCGTGGACCGCGCGGCGGTATGATCCTTTGCAATGACGCAGAGTTCGGCAAACAGTTTAATAAAGCTGTCTTTCCTGGTATTCAGGGCGGTCCGCTTATGCACGTCATTGCCGCTAAAGCTGTTGCGCTTGGTGAAGCACTGCAGCCCGAATTTAAAGTTTATGCTGAACAGGTCATTAAGAACGCTAAGGTTTTGGCCGCCACTTTAATGGAAGATGAATTTAGAATCGTCTCCGGCGGCACGGATAACCATTTGATGCTCGTCGATCTGACAAATAAGAATATAAC
>JAFUTM010000222.1 GCA_017484235.1 Selenomonadaceae bacterium | reverse complement strand
CGGCCGTGGCGGCATCCAGCACATCGCCCTGCGTGTGGATAACCTCGAAGCAGCTCTGGCTGACCTCAAGGAAAAGGGCGTGCGTCTGATTGACGAAAAGCCGCGCAAAGGTGCTGGCGGTGCCAAGATTGCCTTCGTACATCCGAAAGCCTCCCATGGTGTTCTGCTCGAACTCTGCCAGCGTGATTAATTGCAGCATTTACCGAAATTATTTATCACTAGGTAATAAAAACTTGCAATTTCGCGGCAAATAGTGCAAAATATATAGCGGAGAACACAAAAGCTAATTATATGAGGAGGTCTATAATGGCTACTGTTCAGGAAAAAATTGATTTAATGCATGCCAAAAAAGAACATATCATGCAGGGCGGCGGCGAGGCCCGCATTGAAAAGCAGCATGCGAAAGGCAAACAGACAGCCCGTGAACGTATCGCCAAATTGTTCGATGAAGGTACTTTCGTTGAACTAGATATGTTTATGAAACATCGCTGCACCAACTTCGGTCAGGAAAAGAAAGACCTGCCCGGCGAAGGTGTCGTGACCGGTTACGGTACGGTTGATGGCCGTCGGGTTTATGCTTACGCACAGGACTTTACCGTTGAAGGCGGTTCTCTGGGTGAAAAGCATGCACATAAGATTTGGAAGGTCATGGATCTGGCCATGAAGATGGGCGCTCCCTGCATCGGCATTAACGATTCCGGCGGTGCGCGCATTCAGGAAGCCGTAGATGCTCTGTCCGGTTACGGCGGTATCTTCTTCCGCAACACGGCTGCTTCCGGCGTTATCCCGCAGATTTCCGTTATTATGGGGCCCTGCGCTGGCGGTGCTGTATACAGCCCGGCTATTACGGACTTTATCTACATGGTCAAGAACACGAGCCAGATGTTTATCACGGGTCCGGCCGTTATCAAATCCGTTACGGCGGAAGAAGTTACGGCTGAAGCTCTCGGCGGTGCTATGACCCATAACACCCGCAGCGGTGTGGCTCACTTTGCGGCCGAGGACGAAGACGACTGCATCAAGCAGATTCGTTACCTGCTGTCCTTCCTGCCGAGCAACAATATGGAAGACACCCCAATTATGGAAACCGGCGACGATCCAGATCGTCAAGAAGACAGTCTCAACACAGTTATTCCAGACAATCCAAACGCGCCTTACGATATGAAAGACGTTATCCGCGCAATCGTCGACAACGGTGAATTTTATGAAGTTCACGAACATTTCGCAACGAATATCATAACCTGCTTTGCTCGTTTTGACGGCCGCAGCGTCGGCATAATCGCCAACCAGCCTAACGTTATGGCGGGCTGTCTCGATGACAATGCGTCTGATAAATCTGCACGTTTCATTAGATTCTGCGATGCCTTCAATCTGCCACTGGTTAATTTAGTTGATGTGCCTGGCTTCTTGCCTGGCGTCGACCAAGAATACACCGGTATTATCAGACACGGTGCAAAAATGCTTTACGCTTACAGTGAGGCAACTGTACCAAAGGTTACGGTTATTACGCGTAAGGCGTACGGCGGTTCATATATCGCAATGTGCTGCCGTGAGCTTGGTGCTGATCAAGTTATGGCGTGGCCGAGTGCTGAAATCGCGGTTATGGGTCCAGCGGGTGCAGCTAACATTATCTTTAGAAAGGACCCTGACAAGGACCAGAAGACGGCTGAATACGTTGAAGAATTTGCGACACCTTATAAGGCAGCTGAACGCGGCTACGCTGATATGGTCATTGAACCTAAGGAGACCAGACCATATATCATCACGGCACTTAACGCGCTGGCGAGCAAACGCGAAAACGGTCCAGTTAAGAAACACGGCAACATACCATTATAATTAGGAATTGTGAATGAGGAATTATGAATTGGAGAGCGATTTTAATTCCTAATTCAACATTCCTAATTCATCATTAAAATTGGCGGTGAATAATATGGCGGACAAAAAAGTTAGCCCAGAGATTATTGCGATAATTACTGCAGCCGTTCAATCTATGACGGGCGGAAGTGGCAAAGTTGTCGCTGTTAAAGTTAAACAGAATCCAATTTGGACTTTAACCAACCGTATTAAACATTAAGGAGGAATTTCTTTCTATGAAAAAATTTAATGTAACAGTAAACGGAACGACATACGAAGTCGAAGTCGAAGAAGTAAAAAGCGGCGCACCAGCAGCAGCTCCTCGTGCAGCGGCTCCTGCTCCAGCTCCGGCACCAAAACCAGCAGCAGCTCCAGCACCAGCGGCGGCTCCTAAGGCAGCAGCCGGCGCAGGCGAACATTCAATTGATGCTCCAATGCCTGGTAAAGTCGTCAAACTCGTTGCGGCTGAAGGTCAGTCGGTTAAAGCGGGCGAAGTGCTCCTGATTCTTGAAGCTATGAAGATGCAGAACGAAATCACCGCTGACGCTGACGGCGTCGTCAAGAAATTTAACGTTGCTGCTGGACAGAGCGTTAAGGCTCACGAGTCACTGGCAATTCTCGGTTAATGATTTAAGCTTAAATCGAATATAACATAATAAACAGACCGGTATAATTAAATTTATATCGGTCGTTTTATTTTTATGTGATTGATTAAATTTGACTGACATTGACTAAATTTGTGAATATACGTTCACTGGCATTAAAAGGTTGCAATTTATCTCATATTATGTTATTTTATAATTAAAATTAATAATTCCATTGTGTATTCATATTTTAGAGGAGGCGTTTTTATGGTCAATCGCATAATTCTCAATGAGACATCCTATTTTGGTCCAGGCGCGATTAAAGAAATTCCGGCTGAAATAACAGGCCGCAATTGCAAAAAGGTAATGCTCGTAACTGACAAAGACCTCATCAAATTCAAAGTTTCAACTAAAGTGACGGAACTGTTGGAATCCAAAGGCATTGACTTTGAGATTTATGACAACATCAAAGCTAATCCGACGATTGAAAATGTCCAGTCAGGCGTTGAGTTCTGCAAGAAAATTGGCGCGGATATTATCGTGGCAGTTGGCGGCGGCTCTGCTATTGACACGAGTAAAGCAATCGCAATAATAATGACGAATCCAGAATTTGCCGATGTACGAAGCCTTGAAGGCGTTGCTCCGACTAAACACAAGGCTTTACCGATTATTGCGGTCTCCACGACCTCCGGCACTGCGGCTGAGGTTACCATTAACTACGTCATTACCGACGTTGAGAAGAATCGCAAATTCGTCTGTGTCGATCCACACGATATACCTGTCGTCGCGGTCGTCGATTCGGAAATGTGCGCCTCAATGCCGCCTAAACTCTGCGCCGCTACGGGTATGGACGCGCTTGTGCACGCAATCGAGGGCTATATCACAAAAGGTGCTTGGGAACTTACCGATATGGTTCATCTCAAAGCTATTGAGATCATATCGAAGAATCTCAGAAAATCCGTTAAGGGCGATCCAGTTGGACGTGAACAGATGGCTCTTGGTCAATACATTGCCGGTATGGGCTTTTCCAATGTCGGTCTCGGTATCGACCACTCTATGGCTCACCCATTGAGTGCAGTCTACGACATTCCACACGGAACAGCCTGTGCCATTTTACTCGCGCCGGTTTTAAAGTTTAACGCACCTGCCACTGGTGAACGGTATCGTGAAATTGCACGCGCTATGGGCGTTGCGGACGTTGACAAAATGGATCAGGAAACATATCGTGCAGCGGCTATAGATGCGGTTGCTAAACTCAGTACAGATGTTGGCATTCCAACAAAATTATCTGAGTTGGGCGTACAGGAAAAAGATATTGACTTCCTCGCAGCCTCTGCTCTTGCCGATGCGTGTACTCCAGGCAATCCACGCGACGTCACTAAAGAGGAAATCGCCGACATTTACCGTTCGATACTCTAACTCTAACACACGAGTTTTATCTGTTGACTATTAAAATATTCCTGCCACTCTGCATTGGGCAGCTTATCGGTGATTAAAATGGATATATTGGAAAAGTCACAGGTCTTGGTAAATGAAATCTTATTAAATTTAGAATGGTCGACCAACAGAATCACTTTTTTCGCCTGTGCAATCATCACCTGTTTAACGACGCTTTCTTCTTCGTTAGATTCCATTATGCCGCAGTTAATATCAATGCCCTTGCAACTCAGAATTGCAAAGTCAACGTAATATTTTTTTAAAGTATTGCAAGTGACGCTTCCGGTTAAAGCAAAAGATTTCGCTCTCAACGTGCCGCCGGTTGATATAATTTTGAAGGGCGAGCTGGTAAAATCATATGCTAGACGAATAGAATTTGTAATAATTGTAAGATTATTTCTGGTTTTCAATCGATTCAAAAGTGCAAGGCCTGTTGTGCTTGAGTCCATCATAATAGTGTTATTGTCGCTGATAAAATTCATAGCCTTTTGAGCAATCACATTTTTGGCTTCACTATTTATGAAACTTCTCCTCAAAAATGACAGGTCTTCGCTTATGTAATCGTTCAAAACCGCACCGCCATAATTGCGTCTAATTAAAT
>JAFUTM010000221.1 GCA_017484235.1 Selenomonadaceae bacterium | reverse complement strand
TAATGACAAGTGAAAAAAAGGATAGCGTACAAATTAATAATAATCCATTGATGATGAACAACGATGATTTTAATCATTTAAGATCGCCTATGACATCTAAAAGATCACCTATAGTACAAAAAGTAGTAAATTTATCGGAACTTACAAGAGAAACCTCAGCGGTCGTATCTTTAAGTCAGAAACGTATCAGTAATGTTGCATCTTATGCATCAGCACTGTCCGGCGTCGACGAAAGTTTATTTATGGCAGATTAAATTGATAAATGAAAAAAGTACACGAGCAATGATTAAATTCAGATCGTGTACTTTTTTATTGCAATGATGAAAACAGGTGACTTTAATGAACGCATTTTTAATTGGATTACAATTTTTAACAAGAATATCAATCGTCCGGCAGACGGTATGGACAGAACAATCTTTCGGTGAGAGCGTTAAATATTTTCCGGCAGTTGGTGCTGTTTTAGGCCTCTGCTACTCAGCTGCTGTCTTCATATTAACAATAATTGCAAATAATAATTTAAATATAATGGATATACCAAATGTAACGACAAGATTTCCAATGTTAGAAGCCGCTATTATCTTAACATTAATGGCAATGCTGACCGGCGGCATACACTGTGACGGATTTATGGACACAATGGACGGCCTGTTTTCCGGTCGAGACCGTGAACGTATAATGCAAATTATGAAGGACAGCCGAGTTGGTGCATTTGGCGTTGTCAGTTTCGTGATGATTTCTATTCTAAATTTTGCAGCTTTAACTGAGCTGGCACAGACTTCGACTATGAATTTAATGACAGCCGCTTATGCAACGCCGATAATCGGACGACTTATGATGGTAATTACTATTGGCAGTTTTCCATATGCGCGGCCTGAAGGTATGGGCAAGGCGTTTGCAACTTATACAACTAAATCCACTATTCTGTTTGCAGTCGTTGAAACATTAGTATTATTTTTGCCGCTGATTTTATTAATGTCAAATATTATTAAAACGCTGACAATATCAATTATTGCAGCGTCTATATTTACATTTTATTTTGGAAATTTTTCGATAAAAAAAATTGGCGGAGTCACAGGCGATATATATGGAGCTGTTACGACAATCTCAGAATCAATCGTGCTGTTAATTTTCGTTATGATTTAGATTCAATAACATTCATCATAAGATTTTGTCATAATTAAATAGAGACAAAATAAAATAAATATTAGTTGACTTGAAGTTACCTCAAAATGTTATATTGTCTCAAATGGCAAAACACCTTCCATTAATATACAAGTTGATTCAATGAACACTATTAATAAATAAAATTATCAAAATAAATTTTCAATGAGGGTGAAATTATGAATGAATGGAATGACGGTTATTTTACATCGGACACCTATACTTATGGATATTATAATGTACTCAGTCCAACTTATCAAAGATTTTGTCTTTTGCTCAGAGGATTTGTAGCACCGGAACAAACGGAAGACAGCACATATTGTGAACTTGGCTATGGTCAAGGCGTATCAATCAATATTCACGCAGCCGCAACGCCAGGAAAATTTTTTGGTACAGATTTTAATCCGGCACAAGCTGCACAAGCAAATGAACTTTGTCAGATTTCCGGCTGTGGAGCAAAACTTTTTGAAGATAGTTTTGAACAAATGCTTAATCGTGACGATTTGCCACAATTTGATTCGATAAATTTGCACGGCATCTGGTCGTGGATAAGTACTGAAAATCAAAAAATCGTCGTTGAATTTGCTCGTAAATATCTCAAGTCCGGTGGTATTTTCTATAATAGTTACAATTGTTTTCCAGGCTGGGCCCCAAACAGTCCTATGAGAGAATTGTTTATCCTTTACGATAAGTTTATCGGACACAACAAAACAAATACTTTTGATAGGATTGAAGGTGCATTAAAATTTACTGAAGACATGTTCGCTGAAAAGCCGCTTTATGTTCAAAGAGTGCCCGGTCTTGCTCCTACACTTGAATCAGTAAAAAAACAAGATCATAATTATTTGGCACATGAATATTTTAATCGCGATTGGATTTGTATGTATTTTACTGATGTTGCAGAAATGTTGAGTGAAGCGAAATTGGAGTTTGCCTGCACTGCCAATCCAGGTGATCATTTTGATCAGATTAATCTTACGGAAAATGCGATAAAATTTTTAAATAAAATCCAAAATCCTATAATGAGAGAGCAAATACGAGATTATTTTGTAAATCAGCAATTTCGTCAAGACCTTTATTTGCGTGGCATTCGTCGCCTGTCAGCCTCAGAGCGCACGGAGCGCATATTAAATACCAGATTCGTATTATTGAAAAGCAAAAACATTTCGTTTAATTGCGCCACAACATTAGGACAAATGAATTTGACAGAAAGACTTGGCCAGCCGATAGTTGAACATTTAGCTGCACAAAATTACAAGCCTAAAACTTTCAATGAATTTATCCAAATAAATAAAAAAATGTCAATGGATGAATTTGAGCAGGCAATAGTTTTTCTAATAATTAACGGTACAGTAGCACCTTGTCAAAGTGAAGAAGCAGTTAAAATAGTCAAAAATCGTTGTGACTTACTCAATGATTATTTTTGCAATAAAGCTAAAAATGCAGACTATATTCCTTATCTGGCAAGCCCTGTAATTGGCGGTGCAATTGTAATAGGACGTTTTGAACAAATATTTACATTAATGTTCAAGCAAGATATAAAAAATGCGGACAGTTTAGCAAGAGAAACCTGGAAATTTATCGAAGCGCAAGGGCAGCGTCTGGTTAAAGAAGGCAAAGCACTTAATTCTGCCGAAGAAAACATCGCTGAACTTAAGTCAATGGCAC
>JAFUTM010000021.1 GCA_017484235.1 Selenomonadaceae bacterium | reverse complement strand
GATTTATTATAAAAATTTCTAAATTACTTGACTTAATGAAATATTTTAGTTAAAATAATACGCATATGACGAAAATAGTGTACGTTTCCAAAGCCCCGGGCGTTGTTAGTTTCGCCATTCGTAAATAAATAAAATTTGTCAATTTATTAAGGGGGATATAAAGTAATGAACCCAATAAAGTCAACTGTTATGGCTAAATCAGAAGATATGGTTGGACAGCGCAAATGGTATTTGGTAGATGCAGCCGGCAAAACTGTTGGCAGAATGGCTACAGAAATTGCGAAAATATTGCGCGGAAAAGATAAACCTAATTTTACACCTCACGTTGATACAGGCGATTTTGTTATAGTCATCAACGCAGAAAAAGCAGCATTTACTGGTAGAAAGTTCAGAAAGAAGTTGTATTTCCACCACACCGGTTATTTAGGCGGTGCGAAGTTCGCTTCAGCTGGTGAATGGATGAAAAAGTTCCCAGAACGCGTTATTGAGCACGCTGTAAAGGGTATGCTTCCAAAAAATAAACTTGGTGCTGATATGTTCAGAAAGCTTCACGTTTATAAATCAGACAAGCATCCTCACGCTGCACAAAAACCAGAGTTGCTTGAACTTAATGATATTTTTGTATCTAAACATGCACAACAACTCAAGTAATTTTTCAGTAAAATGTTTTTGATGATATTATAAGGTAATTAGTTTATTTGATTAATTATCATTAATGGAGGAAATTTTATGGCACAAGTCAGTTATTATGGCACCGGTCGCAGAAAGAGTTCGGTTGCACGTGTGCGCCTTGTTCCTGGTGATGGCAAGGTCACTATTAATGGACGCGATATGAAAGAATATTTGGGACTTCAGACTCTTGAATTAATCGTCAGACAGCCGCTTGTTTTAACAGAAATGAACGATAAATATGATGTTATTGCCAACGTTAAGGGCGGCGGCACAAGTGGTCAGGCTGGTGCGATCCGTCACGGAATAACCAGAGCGCTTATGGAATTAGATGCCGGATTACGTCCTGCACTTAAAAAAACCGGTTTTGTTACCCGTGATGCACGTGAAAAAGAGCGTCGTAAGTACGGTCTCAAAAAAGCTCGTAAAGCTTCACAGTTCTCAAAACGTTAAAACATTTTTTATCACATTGCAAACTCTTTTCGACACTTATCGGAGAGAGTTTGTTTTTTTATATAAAAAAACCTTCATCTATAAACACGTGATTATAGACAAAGATTTTTTAATTAATGTTTATTTTGTATATTGATGGCCATAACTTAATGGTCTGACTTTACTTTTTTTCGATTTTTTAATACCTTTCAATTCAAGAAGAACTCAATTTTAAAACAGATTTTCTTTGATTACAATAGTCTGATCGCGATTTGGACCAACAGAAACAATAGCAAGCTCTATATTTGTAACTTCAGCCATACGCTGGAGATATTTTTTTGCATTTTCAGGCAGATCGTCATAATTACGAATTTTGCTTGTATCTGTTTTCCAGCCGTCAAAAGTCTCATAAACAGGTTCGACTGCAGCCAATACCTTTAATGAAGCCGGCATCTCATTTAACATCTGACCATTAAACTTGTAACCAACGCACATTTTAATCTCGTCGAAATCATCGAGAATATCCAGACGAGTAACCGCCATATAATCAATACCGGATATTAATCCAGCATACTTTACAACGTAGGCGTCAAGCCAGCCGGTTCTGCGCGGGCGACCGGTGACAGTACCATATTCATGACCATTATTACGCAGTTTTTCGCCGATTTCGTTCAGTTGTTCAGTTGGGAACGGACCTTCACCAACACGAGTACAGTAAGCCTTAACAACGCCGATAACTTTGTCAATCTTTTTCGGCGCGACGCCTGTTCCAACTGACACACCACCGCTGACTGGGTGACTTGCCGTTACATAAGGATAGGTTCCATAATCAATATCAAGCATTGTCGCCTGTGCACCTTCAAATAAAACCTTATGACCAGCATCAATTTCATCATTCAAAAGCGGAATTGTATCACAGACATATGGACGAAGCCGCTCAGCATATCCTTTATACTCAGCCACAATTGCAGAAAAACTCACCGGCTCGTGACGGTAAATTCTCATAATCATCTCATTTTTCTGAGGAAGAATTTGCCAAACTCGTCTCTCAAATTCATAGTCATCAATTAAATCACACATACGAATGCCGATGCGGTCGTCACGATCCATATAGCAAGGACCAATACCGCGTTTAGTTGTGCCAATTTTGTGGAAGGCGCGTGCCTCATCGCTGAGCTCGTCAATAATCTTATGATAAGGCATAACGACGTGAGCACGATTAGATATTCTAATACCGCTAATATCAATACCGCGTGCCGTCATTGCGTCCATTTCTTCCAATATGCACTGAGGATCGACAACGACGCCGTTGCCAATTATGCATTTAGTACCTTTATATAAGATGCCGGACGGCAGAAGACGAAGTTTGTATTCTTCATTATTAACAGTAACAGTATGTCCGGCGTTGGAGCCGCCTTGAAATCTGACGACGGTATCTGCCTGTTGTGCAAGGTAGTCGACGATTTTACACTTGCCCTCGTCGCCCCATTGCGTACCAGTTATAACTAATGTTGACATATTCTATCTCACTCCAAACAAAAAAATAAAGTCTTATAATATCTTTTGATTATATCATAAAACTCTATTTTTTCATAGCACTTTAAAAATTTAATAATTTAATTATAGCCCGAAACGTTCAAAAATCATATCAACGTGACGGAGAAAGAACTTATAATCGAAGCAGTCGTCAATCTCTTCTTTGGTCAGATACTTAGTGATATCTGGATCATTTTCAACGTTGGTTTTGAAGTCCTGACCTTCCATCCAGCGTTTCATTGCATTACGCTGCACCCATTTGTATGCCTCTTCGCGCAGGACACCTTTACCGACTACTTCCAGCATAAGCCGCTGACTGTAAATCGAACCGCCAGTCCGATTCATATTATGAAGCATTGCCTCTGGATAGACAAGCAATTTATCAACAATATTTGTAATCTTCCGTGTGCAGTAATCGACGTTAATCGTTGAATCCGGCAAGATGACACGTTCCACTGAAGAGTGAGAGATGTCGCGCTCGTGCCAAAGAGTAATATCTTCCATAGCCGCAATTGCATTGCCACGAACAAGACGCGCCATACCGGCAACGCGTTCACAGTTAATTGGATTACGCTTATGAGGCATTGCCGAAGAACCTTTCTGACCAGGTGAGAAATATTCTTCAGCTTCACGAATATCTGTCCGCTGCAGATTGCGTATCTCAGTTGCAATTTTTTCCAAAGTGGAGGCCACAATCGCAAGTGTCGTCATATATTCAGCGTGGCGGTCTCTTTGAATTACTTGTGTTGCCAATCGAGCAGGTGTCAATTCTAATTTTTTACAGACCAATTCTTCAATTTTAGGATCAATATTAGAATATGTGCCAACTGCGCCGCTGAGTTTTCCTACCGAAACGATTTTTTTTGCGTGCTCAACACGTTCAATATCTCGTTCAATCTCGTCACTCCAAAGCAGTAATTTTAGACCAAAAGTCATAGGCTCCGCGTGGATACCGTGTGTACGACCAATGCAAGGAGTATGTTTAAATTCGACAGCACGTCGTCTTAACACATCACGAAATTTATTCAAGTCATCAATAATAATGTCAGCTGACTGCTTCATCATCAGACAAATTGCGGTATCTTTAACATCGCTGGACGTGAGACCTTTGTGGACGTATTTAGAATCCTCGCCCACATTTTCAGCCACATTTGTTAAGAACGCAATAATATCGTGATGTGTAACAGATTCAATCTCTTTGATTCGATCAATGTTAAATGCCGCTTTATTGCGAATGTTTTTAGCAGCTTCAACTGGAATTTCACCAAGCTCCGCCATCGCATCACAAGCGGCAAGTTCAACATTTAAAATAGTCTGCCACTCGTTTTGCAGTGACCAAATAGCACCCATTTCCGGCAGTGTGTATCGTTCTATCATTAAATTTTACCTCCACCAAATTATTATAAATCAATAAAATAATGACTGCACAAATCAACAAGCTCATCTATTATCAATGAATGAAAAGCCGCAAACGAAAGATTTTCAGTTATCGCTGCAAATGTATACTGACCATATGACCAAGCAGCAACATTGGTATTATCATTCACTCTAGCAATATAAATTGTAGTTCCACTTGATACATCAATCTTCCATTTTACACCAGAGATTCCACTAATATCCTTCGGCGCTTCACCGGCGTTGCGTTTATAAGTTCTTACAGCAAGCGTAACTTTAGGTTCCCAGCGTCTGCCATATCGAATCTCAATAATTTTATTATTAATCACAGCTATATAATTCATTGTATAACCAGATTTTTTCGGTATGTAGAGTGGAATGTATCCAACTTTTTGCGCTGCCTCATTAAAATTTGCATATGAGACAACAGAATTTGAAACACCAGCATTGTTGTTAGCACCATTATTTGGAACATTAACTTCATTAGAACTATTTGCACCATTAACAGTATTTGAATTACTGTCATTATGAGTTTCATTATTAACGTTGCCAGTATTTGCGTTCACAAGATCAATATCAGGAGTTACCGTGTTGTTGTCTTGCGTGTTAGAAGCATTGTTATTGTCAGAATTATTAGCTTGTTCACCCGCAGAGTCATTACCATTATTGTCAACATTTACGTTTCCAGAATTACCATTAATTACATCATTTCCATTTGAAGAGGCAGCATCACCGGCCCCATTATCCTGTTGTTTAGCTGCCATAATTGCTATTTCATCATCAGCTGTTGAAGCCGAAACATACATTGAAGATGTAAACATTATCAAAATTGCTGCCGCTGACATTAGACCACGATTCAATTCAATCTCCTCCTAATAATTATTTCAACAAAAACCGCTTCCTTCCTGCAAATGAAAATTAATTTTATCTTAGTATTGTGAGAATCGTCATATCCTAATATATTTTATACAATTTAATAAATATAGTTTTGACTCTCTTTGCTTTTCCAATAATGCACGCCCGGTACAACTTTAATATCAATTTGAATTTTCTAATCGGAATAGAGCACCGACTCATAAGGTTTTAGGTTGTAATTCATTATTTTTAGATTTAGATGTTTGAGTCAATGAAAGAGACCTGAGCAGAATTACTATAGTTATGACGCTGCAGTTTCGCCAACAGAATCACCAAGCTTGGGATATCTTTTTCGTAAGTTTAAAAATTATCAAAAATATGCTTGACAAATTTAAAAATAAATGTTATCATACTAAATGTCGGTTGACGAAAGTGTGTTAAGTAGTAACTGATAATTAGTATGGTAGATATGCGGAAATAGCTCAGTTGGTAGAGCACCACCTTGCCAAGGTGGGGGTCGCGAGTTCGAGTCTCGTTTTCCGCTCCAAAATT
>JAFUTM010000020.1 GCA_017484235.1 Selenomonadaceae bacterium | reverse complement strand
TCTCCGTCACATTCAACGTCCAGATTAAATCGACCGTGTGCGGCAAAAAGATTAAGCATATGATCAAAAAATCCGATGCCTGTATTGATGTGCGTTACACCTTCGCCATCAAGATTAATCGCAACCTTTATTTTAGTCTCGTTCGTGCTGCGATTGATTTCTGTGTATCTCATAATGTTATCACGCCTTTCATAATAAAAAATGTTATTGATATTTATGCAAATATATTGTATCATAAAACAATGTTAGAGGTGTTGATTTTTTATGAATATCTGTTTATTGGTTAAAGATTTTGCCGTCGGTAAAAAATTCTCAAAAGACGGGCTGCCGACTAAAAGCGGTGCTGAGTTCCACGCAGAAAACCACGCACTGCAGCTAATCAAATTGGGCAATCGCGTCACGATAATGGCTAAAAAAAGATTTTATTTCACTAAATCACGCGAAAACCTCAACGGCATAGACTTAGTGAGGCTGCACGCACCGTTTAGGTGGCTGGAGATAATCATTAGATTATTAACGACGCATAGAGATGTAGATGTATTTTATATAATTGGAACGCCTAAATTTGCAGTCTGGGCAGTTTTATTTGCAAAACTGTTTAATAAGCCTATAACACTTGCGCTAACGGGCAAGGCTGAAATTTTTGATAAAAATAAAAACTGGCGAAACAAAATCTTTAGCACTTGTAATGCTTATATTGCAACGACACACGAAATTCAACGCGGCTTTATTGAACTTGGCGGTATTGATGCAAATAAAATTACTGTCTTGGCTCACGGAATTGACACTAATAAATATCCAAAATCCAATACAAAATTGAAACGTGAATTAAAAGTCAAACATAATTTGGACGCTGATACAAAAGTGTTGCTTTTCTGTGCGCGTGTTGTAATAAACAAAGGTATTGATACTGTTATGAAGTTTTGGAAAACAATTCACGATAAGAGGCCAGCGGCAAAACTTTTTGTCGTGGGCGGCGGGCGTACGGAGATAATTGCCGAACTTAAAGAATTGTCGAAACAGCTTGACGATAGTATAATGGTTGTCGGTGAGGTGGACAAGCCGCAGGAGTATTATCAAATGGCTGATGTTTATGTGTTTCCGTCGCGTCACGAAGGTCTGCCAACGTCTTTGATTGAAGCTATGAGCAGTGGACTGCCGGCGGTTGTATCTGACATTGGCGGCTGTGACGATTTAATTTTTGATGATGATACCGGTTATCGCGTTTATTCTGAGGACGCCAACGGTTTTGCTGAGAAGATTTTGATGTTGTTTAATGATGATAAGCTGCGGCAGAGTTTGGGCGACAATGCGGCTGAGTATGTCAGAGCACATTGTGACTATAGTGAAGTTATTCCTCGTTTAAATGATATTCTGCATCAAAATCATATTAATGTTTAAATTTATATATTTCTTCTAAAGTTTAATATTTGTACTTCAATTAAATTTCTTTTAGTTAGAGCCTTCTTTCTTTTGAAAGAAAGAAGCAAAGAAACAGTCCGCTTGTGCCGACATCACGTCGACAAGCGCGGACAGGCCTCGCGTCCAGCTCGGCCATTAAAAATACGAGATTTAATTCCTCATTTCTCATTCAGCATTCCTAATTAGATTTTGGTGGTGTTATTTGATTTGGATTATATAAAAAAACCTATGGAAATTGAAAAACGTAGTATGGAAATAATTGCTCCATATCTTAAAGACTTACATCTAAGTAACGATGAAATAAAAGTATACTCGCGAATGATTCACGCAGCTGGTGACGTTGATTATGCACCGATAATTAAAATACATTCTGCGGCAATTGAGGCGGCCAAAACGGCAATTAAAGGCGGTTGCAATATCTTTACCGATGTTGAAATGGTACGAACGGGCATTAATAAGCGTACTCTTTCTAAATTTGGCGGTAAAGTTTTCTGTAAAGTTGCCGACGAAGATGTGAAGCAGCTTGCCATTGATGAAGGTATTACACGCTCAATGGCGGCGATGCGCAGTTTTGGCGACAAGCTCAACAATTCAATCGTTGCGATCGGCAATGCTCCAACGGCTTTATTTGAAGTGCTCCGTCTTGTAATTGAAGAAGGCGTAAAACCTGCTGTTGTTGTTGGTATTCCGGTCGGCTTCGTCGGTGCTGCTGATTCTAAAAAAGCATTGTCCGAGCAGGATATAGTGCCATACATAACGGTTGCTGGCACAAAGGGCGGCAGCCCCATTGCGGTTGCTGCAATCAATGCAATTATTTATATGCTTGACAATTCCAGATTATAAAAAGCGGTGAATATATGGACGAACGAATTATATCGAAAGAACAGCAGAGCGCCGACGACTGGCAATACACTTTGCGTCCGCGCAAGCTATCCGAATACATTGGCCAGGATAAAGCTAAACAGAATCTATCTATTTTTATTAAAGCAGCATTATCCAGGCACGAAGCACTCGACCACGTATTGCTATACGGACCGCCTGGACTGGGCAAGACAACTTTATCTGCTATTATTGCCAACGAACTCGGCGTCAACTTCCGCCCGACTTCAGGTCCGGCAATCGAACGCTCTGGCGACTTAGCGGCGATTTTAACTAATCTGCAGCCTCGTGATGTATTGTTTATAGATGAGATACATCGTCTGCC
>JAFUTM010000220.1 GCA_017484235.1 Selenomonadaceae bacterium | reverse complement strand
TAACGTGAATACTCCAGATTTATAGGCGTGGTGATCTGTTCTACTTCAGTGTAGCCATTTCTACCTTTGTGTTTAATTTCACCTTCAAGAACGACAAGCTTTCCAGCTTCTTGTTGATTGTCAGTCATGTTGAAAAGATTTTTAGCAATCTTGTCGTTAGGGTCTTTGCGCTTTGAAACAGGTACAAATGAGATTGATTTAATATTTTTAGCGTTTTTGACAGTTACTGACTTTTTACTACTGGATTTACTAATATTACGATTAGAAGTGTTACTTTTTTTTGATTTGCTTTTCTGAGATTTGAATTTTTGAAGTTGAGATTCAGAATAGAAAACAGTATGATTATTGCCAAATTTATCTGGAGTAATAGAACCGTCTTGACGTAAACGTTGAATAGTTCTAACGCTAGTTTTGAGAAATGTGGCGGCTTCCTTGATTGTATAAAATTTATCTTCCAAAAAGATCAGTCCTTTGATTTTGTTAATCTGTAGAATTTTCTTGTGAATCATCAACATTTGTGCGAATATTTGTAGCTGTAGTTTTCGTGTCATTAGTTATTTTTGGAAAATTTAAGTCTCGTTCATTAATAATAGCATCAAAGGGCAGTCCTCTGACTTGTCTGGCTTTAACTAAAAACATACGCAAAGCTGTGGACATATCAAAGCCAAGAGAAGCGAAGATTTTTGTAGTTTCTTCTTTTAATTTACGATCTGCTTTGAATTGAATTAATGCTTGTTCAGCCATGATAATCACTCCTTAAAATGAGAAAACATTAAAGATTAATGAAATACAATTTTTTATATTTTAATATATATAGGCAAAAAAATCAATAAAAAACTTCATGATCTTTTACCGTAATCATGAAGTCTAAACGATTATTGTTTCATATTCATTGAAACTGTGTGAAATTTTTATTTATCATTATGTTTTAATTGATTATAATTATGTGTAAGTGATTCCAATTCATTGCCTTGATAGAATTGTAATTCACTTTCGAGTTTATAATCATCAGCGATGAGATTATCATTTTTGAGAATATTGCTAACATCAGCAGTGAGATAATTGTCGTCACCTTCAAGGAACCAACGCTCTTCGTAATTGCTTGTACCAGTGATGTTGAGGGTAGTGCCCTTAGCGTCCTTGAGGGTCATTTGTCCATTACCAACTTTGATAATCACATTATTACCACTCGCTTGTGTTGAATAGGAGCTGCCGCTGATTTGAATGGTATCACTTGAATTATAACCATTAATAATATCGTTACCATCACCACTAGCATACTGAATAACATTATACATAGAATAATCACTTTTTGTTATGGTATCGTTTCCAGCTCCACCTTTCATGGTTACATAATAACCACAATCATAATCCATATAATTGTAGTTATTATAAATTGAGTCGTTTCCGGTACCTCCATTAATCGAGATATACGGATCGTTGTTATAGATTGTATCATTACCTGTTCCGCCATCTATCGTGACATAACCGTAATGACTTCTGATTGTGTTTGTTGAAGATACACTGCTGTAGATGGAATCATTACCTGCTGCAGCGTAAATCTTGACTCCACCGGCAATATTGCTGATGGTATCTTTTCCACTGCTACCATTAATGGTCTTATTTTTTGTCGAGTTAGAAATATTTTCACCTTTTTCTGTATCAGTGTTACTACCGCTATTTTTTTTGCCACCGACAATGTTGAGTTTAGTACCTTTAGCATATTTGAGAGTCATTTTACCACTGTCAACTTTGACAACAATGTCTTGACCACTCGTCATAGTGCTGTAGCTACTTGATGATGATAATAAGATTTTATCGCTCTTGTCATAGTTGTAAATAACATCATTACCATCGCCATTAGAATATTGGAATACATCGGCGTAAGAACTGCCACTCAAAGTATCGTTACCTTTGCCGCCATTGATCGTAGCATAATGACCATAAGCACAGTTGAGTGAATCATTACCGGCTCCGCCAAGCATAGAAATCTTTTCTCCTGTAGCATAAACTTTATCATTACCAGCACCGGCATTTATCTTTATATTGTCGCCCCAACTTACAATCGAATCATTACCGGCACCTGAATTGATTGTTACATTGTCGGCAACATTATCTATAGTGTCATTACTTGAAGTGCCGCTAATGGTTTTACGATTAGTATAATTTTCAATTACTTTATTACCACCAATAATTGTATTAATGAGGCTGTTTGAGTTGTTGTATATACTGAGTTTTTTGTTCTTGCCATTCTTGACTGTGATCTTGCCGCTGCCAACAGTCAGTATGACATCAGAGCCACTGACGGAAGCCTTACTGATCTTTGCACCAGTAATTTTAATTTTATCTTGTCCGGCAGTATAGTCAGTGATGACATCGTTGCCATCGCCGGAAGCGTAGACAAATACATCATTACCAGCACCGCCAGTGAAGGTGTCATTGCCTTTGCCACCAACTAAAGTATCGGCACCAGCGTCACCAAAGAGCTTGTCAGCGCCTGCACCACCTTGAATAGAGTCATTACCGGCGCCACCATAGATAGTGTCGTTGCCATTATCACCGAAGAGTTTGTCATTGCCGTTGTTGCCAAGTATAGAGTCGTTACCAGCAGCACCGTAGATAGTATCTACAACGCTACCACCACGAATGGTATTAGCAAGAGCATTGCCTGTGATCTTAATGGCTCTGCTTCGATTTGAAGCATTAATGGTCTTGATATTTGAAATCGCAGTGAAAGATGATTTATCAGAATTGGTTAGTACAATGGAAGTAGTTGATTTAGTATCTTCAGTACCAGAAACTATGATATTTTTAGTTTTTGCACCTTTAAGAAGGATTGATCCTGTGCCAACCGTGAACTTGACATCATTGCCAACAGTTGAACGAATGTACTTGCCACCTGTTATACTAACTTTGTCGCTAGTTGAATAGTCAGTCACTATATCATTGCCTTGACCACTCTTATAGATAAAGACATCATTACCAGCTCCACCTGTGAGGGTGTCATTTCCCTTGCCGCCAGCGAGTGTATCAGCACCAGCTTCGCCATAGAGTTTATCATTACCAGCATTACCAAGAATTGAATCATTGCCAGTCCCTCCATAGATGCTATCTGAATCGGAGCCTCCGTTAATTATATTTGCCAAAGTATTTCCATTAATTTTGATCGGTTTGGTTCGTTTCGTTGCATCGATATTGACAATATTAGATCCAATTTTGAATGGTGTAACAGTCGTGTCTGACAAAGTCACTGATGTTGCATTTTTTACATCATACCTACTACTTATATTTAGCTTTTTACCTTTAGCATCGCTGAGAACAATTGATCCACTACCTGACTTTATGGTTATATCTTTCTCACCTTCAATTGTAGAATATGTCGTCGCTGCAAGCCTAATCTTGTCGGTTTCATTATAACCAAAAATAATGTCATTACCATCGCTATTGCCATATATAATTAATTGATTATTGGATTTTTCCAAAATGATGATATCGTTACCTTTACCACCGCTTATGGTATTCTTGTCTACGTTCGTGAGATAAATGACATCATTGCCAGCTTCACCGTAAATTTCATGACCACCATTTTCAACTTTGCTATCTGCTCCTACATATATGCTATCATCATCACCATCACCATAGATTGTGCTATCAGTGTCATCGACTAATATTAAGTCATTACCCTTTCCCAAATGCACATAGTTTTTACTAGTTTCTTTTGAGGTAGTAACGGTATCATCACCGCTACAACCATATATTGATACCTTGTTACCATGATTGCGTATTTCATCAGCGGCTGAACGACCATTGATTATCACTTCATCAAAAGTGTTTGAGAGTTTTCCATCTTTTGCTGTAACGTCTATATGCATTGCGCCATCCATAACGATTTTTATGGCTTCACCAATCCATTCCATATAATTCCTGTCAGTAAGTTCTACTTCTTTTAATCCGCGCTTTTTTGTCCACCAAGATAAAGCACTTTGAATAGCATTAAATACGTCATCATCTAAACCAAAAGTCCATTTAGTAAAGGTTGTATGCAGAAAGTCCACGGCTCCATCTATGAATGCATTCCTTATTGTTATGGATTCTTCATAACCATCATCTGAGTAGGTTCCAAGATTTTCCTTGTATGTCTCATATCCTACGTACAGCCCTACTATGGGTGGAATCAGCCAAAAGGCTTTACTTGCAACATTGGTCGCCAATTTATTTAATATACCACCTGCAATGGTTTTGCCAAATGCGGTATTTCCAAAGAGCTTAATAGTCTGAGCCGCAATATTCAATGAACTTTCCATTATCGCGGCAACTTCATCTTTACCAGCACCTTCATCGCCACTACTTGCTATAACATTAGTAACCAAAGTCATTACATACGAAGATAATGGTGTAACAAATCCTGCCTTGCCAAGCATCTTCGGAAGATTACTACTCAACTTAGTGACATTGGTACCTAGATTCAACCATTCCTTATAGAATTCGCTTTCATTTAGTTTTTTGCTCTCATCATTACTATATTTACTGTCACCCATTTTAATTGCCGAGTTTACTATCGCATAAAGACTTGAAATTGTTCCGGCAACTGAACCTATAAAACTAGTGTCGTCTTTGTTGTCTAATTTTGATTGCGCAATTTTATTCAATGCGCTCAATATATCTTTTGCTACCTTCAAACTCGCTAGACTACTTTTGCTAACATCTACATCTATTCCATTATAAATTGTTGTGTCAGTGTCATTTCTATTGCTCTTGCTGTCATAATTATTGGTGAAAGTTATCGTTTCATTTTGTGCATTGACAATAGTGATCTTTTCATCTTTGGCGTCTTTTATAGTGATTGAACCATCACCGATTGTGACTATGACGTCGCTTTCCTTTAGAGATGCTTTGCTGATATTTCCAGAGAGCAGTTGAATTTTATCTGTTGAGCTGTAATTATAAATTATATCGTTACCGCTTTCATATTGTGCAATTTCTGGATATCTACTAAGATATATAGCATCATTGCCACTGCCACCATTCATGGTCACATCTGTAGCAGTAAGAACATATGAATTTTGACCTGAGAAGTTACGAATTACATCGTTACCGCTTCCGCCATTTATTGATGTCTTTGCAGCATAATTTTCAATAATATCGCTATCTTTGCCTGCATCAATGGTCAAATGTTCAGCAAGATACCATGTCAATAAATAGTCATCACCTTCTCCACCATACACTGCTACATTTGAAGAATATACTTCAACTGTATCATCACCAGTACCTGAGTTAATCGTTACATTGTAGTTTATCGTTTTTCCTTCTGAATCATTCCCACTAACAATGGAATCGTTACCACCATTGCCATGTATAGTAACATAAGAACCAGTATTAGTGATAATATCGTTATCATCACTTCCAGCAACCATGGCATTATTGGCAGTATTACTTATGATATTATTTTTAGGTTCTGATGTTCCATAAATAAGAGTACTCAATTTAATGTATGTTTTTGGCAATGCAGATGATGATTCAATGGGATTTTGATATGTTACATTTACTTTCTTTAAGTGTTCTAATGTTTGTCCCTTAAAATCAATTTTGTTGTATTTATTTTCTAGTATAACTCCTCCAGTGTATGAAGTTACAGTGAACAATTTTGAATCGCCAGTTGCGTAGAAAATGCTTTGATCTAATTCCAGCACATCTTTAGTTTCATCAAAATCGGTTATTGTCATCTCACCTTGACTAATCACAGAACAGTACATGGTATCTTCACCTGTACCGCCTGTAATGGTTGAATAGTCTGAGACTTGAATATAATCGTTATCTGCTCCAGCATCTACAAATGCATGATCAGCCCAAGCAAAAATTACATCATTACCGGCTCCACCAACTAAAGTAGCATAATCGCCACCATAGCTAAGAGCACCTTCACTTTCATCAGTTATTAAAGTATCTTTTCCATCACCACCGTCAAGATAAACAAATCTTCCAACATCATTTGTAATCTGATCGTTACCTGAACCAGCATAAATTGTTACATTATTAGCATTGTCATTATAGATAAAATCAGCATCATTTGTACCATTAATGACTTTATTACCAGTATAATTGAAGTTAGTCATAATAATCACCTCGTATCAACATTATATTATGAAATTTAAATATAAATAGTAGTTGTCTTGATCATCTAAGTAATGATCTAATTAAACAAAGCTTTGTAAACTTTATTAAGGGTACTTGCTATCTCATAGCGTGTAATGGGCTCACTTTCATTATTTGGATTATCTTTCATTCTGGCATCAATACCAGTTACTCTAAATAAATTGTTAAGCCAATTCCTAAGTTCACCATGAGTGATATTGCGATTGCCAAGGAATGTGCCATCACCATATCCGCCTTCTTCAATGCCAGCCTCAAAAAGTGTTGTAACAGACTTAGCAGCCCAATGGTTTGACGGTAGATCACTGAAAGGATTTACGCCCATAGTAATTGAAGTATGCGTCTTTTTTGAATAAAGATTGGCTACCATAACAGCCACTTCATAGCGGGTTGCATTTCTATTACCCTTGAAAGTGCCATCTTCATAAGGTGAAATAATCCCATTGTTAGCCAGATTCGTGATGTCATTATAAGCCCAGTGACTCTCAGATACATCACTAAATTGGCTTGTTGTTGCAAATGCCACTGACGATATGCAGACAATCAAGGCTGTCATGGTAGTAATAACACATTTCTTAACCATTAAGAAACCTCCTATTATATATTTTATTGGTATTATTTTTTATTTTTTTCATATTGAATTACAGTATTTTTTATTCCTGTTATTTTCCATTCATCTTGTTCCTTTCTAGATAAAGAAAATTTTATTTCTGATATTGGGTATGTTGGGTCTCCATCTCTTATATTTAATTCTGTTGTTATTATCATTACTCCACCACTAAAGTTAGCTTTTTTTATTTCGTATATAAGTTTTACATTTTCATTTGAATTTTTAAATTTATTTATGCTGTCTGTTATTCTTTTTATATCTTTATTTCCTTGTTTTTCGGTTGCCCAATAATTTTTGATTTGATCTAATTCATCATCAGTTATTCTTTTTGTAGAAATTCCATTTGTAAATATGTCCATATAATTTTTTACTATGGCTTTTGCTTCTTGAGTTTCCTTTTTTTCATACTTTACATTTTTCTCTAATGCATCAGCCCGTATATTCTGCAATTTTTGCATATAACTGTTATATTCTGTTGTAGTATAGTGAATCCAATTGGCTTTTTCAAATTCTTCTGCCATACCGCGAAAACCGTAATAACCTGCTTTGGTCATTCGCATATTCTTTCCATTAAATTTTAATTCTAGTGATGAATATGGTTCTGGTACTCCTGCAAATTTAATCGTCATTGTAGTGCCTTTTATTTTTACGGTGTATTCATTAGGACTTAATTGATAATAGCTCCACATATGACCTTTGCGAAACTCTTTTATATCTTCTGGAGAAGCATGACCTTTCATTACATATTCTTCATTCATTTCTGACATATCAGTTTGCATTAATCTCACAATATAATTATTATCTTCTTTGTCAATATTAACAGTGAAATTTATGACAGAATTATAATATGGATCTTTTTTCATGGCTTTTTCCACTTGATCCATATTAGCATAAGACCAAACACCAACAAATTTATCATCATTACTACAGCCTGACATCAACAATAATGCTATTGCTATATTAAAGGTGAGAAGAATTTTTTTCATAATTTTAAAACTCCAATTTAGATTATTCCATTATAATGTCATATTTAAACCAAATATCTAAATAATGCTCTAATAAAATTAAAATAATCAAAACAAAAATCCACTTTGATTTAATTACTTCTTGCCGTTGTTTTAACATATATTACATGTTGCTATACATTAAATATTTTCGGTATAAGTTTTTAATACTTTCATAGCTTAACGTTTGATCATAAAGTCTAAGTTCATCTATCCAACCCTTATATTGCAATCTTGAATAATCACCAAACATCAATGCTTGCCTTCCTATAGTTACTTTATCCTTATTTGAAGTTACGGGAATACATTTAAAGAAGTATCATATTTTCCATTAATATAGATCGTCAATTGTGATTTTGCATAGTCATATGTATAAGTTAGCATATACCACTGATTAGGACTCAATTTTGTGTTTGAAATATGCTTTTGATAATTGCCTTTTCCATCTGATATCCAATAAGCTGGGCAATTATAAGATAGGTAAAAATCATAAGGACCATATTCGTTTGTTTCATATTTTGCCAAAATTGCTGCATCTTCACGTTTGATATTGTCTACATCGGTTTTAACCCAAACATTCATAGTAAAATTTTTCGATAAATTATATCCTGTACCTAAATCAATGTAATCACCATCTCCATCAAAATAAATAGCGTTATTTAATAAGCCTTTACCATAATTGTGATTGCCAAAATGAATACCAGATATCCCATTAACAGAATTTTTACAACTTCCATTAAAAGAAAAGTGCATTACTAAAGACGCAAGGCAAATATTAGGCACTAACAAGAAGATGACCATTAGAATTAAAAATTTCCTCATAATAACACCACCATTTTCATCAATCATAAACTTTTCACTTGTAAATAATCTGTTCAACGCCAAACCATTGGGCACTATCATCCCACTTAAATACAAATTCACCTTCATATACATATCCTTGTTTATTGGGATTTCTTTTATACTTGATTGTCATTTTATTACCTTTACAATAAAAATCTGTATACCAAGGTATGGTTGACCAATTCAGTCTTTCGCCGAAATATTTTTTAGTAATTTCACGAGTATCAAAATACTTAACAAATACACCATCCGAACGTCTGCCCAAAAGAATATAATTTTCTGTACTGGCTACAGAACCTACACCATAAAGCAAATACAAAGTAATTCCACTATCATTTTTGATTAAATTTATGGTTACTGCTTCTCCTTCGTTTGCACCTAAACTAGTGGTTCTCAGCGCATTTTTATCTCCAAATTTAGGACGGTAAGCATCACGGTTATTAGAGCTACAATTATAGTGCATATATAACGCATCAACGTCATTTCCAAACACAGCAATGCCTTTTTCATAAAGTTTGCCCCATTCTCTACCTAATTTTCCATTTTGATATGATGTACCATTGTTATAAGACGCACCTTCAATCCAAATGCCGCCTTGTGGCGTTCCTCCAATTCTACCAATTTTCACAGGCTGTGAAAATTGCATTGCAAAACAAGTTGAAGACATTACTAAAATCACAAACATCAAAGTAAAAAATTTTTTCATCACAATTACCTCTTGTACAGTTTTTAATTGACTTAAGTAGAATCACTCTAATCATAGATCACCTTCTCAAAATTGATAGTATAGTTTTACAGAATGAAACGATGACCGCACTTCATACACAAAAAGGAATGGTGCCACTGATCCATTAGTTTGGATACACATCACGATTCCAACAGTATACTTCTTGATAGATCAAATAAATCATACCGGCGAAGGCAACATAACTCATAAGAGCACCAAATGTTCTTCCAAATATAAACTGAAGGACAACTTGAATAATGCAAACTCCTATAAGACCTGCCACAATAGACCAAAGATAACTCCTCTGTTCGGTGGAGCAACAGCTTTTCCCAAATTTGTTATCGACTTTGTGTCGATCGTTGCTGTACCAACACCAAAGCTACCACCGGCATAACCAACACCAACTGCTGATGAGCTGCTGTTAGAGACATTGCCATGATAGATGAGCTCAAAGCGTTGAATGTTTTCTGAGTGACAATGTGGACAAATAAATTCATTTCTTGCCATATGACTTCTCCTTACTATAAATCAAAGTAAAATTTACATTAACTTGTTGTGCTAATTGAAAAATAATAAACTTCGACAAGTATGCTATACTACAAGTGTATCAATTTGTAGAGAAGGCATAATCTTGTCAAAGTTTCACAATAATTATACCACTTCTATACTCACTTTTGAAGATTTTATCACTTTTATTTTTACTCTTGTTGACGATTTGTATCAGCAATGTGCTCCTGATTGCATTAAGTTCAGAAGAAATATTAAATCTGCTATCCTTAGCGACTCTGAAATCATCACCATCGCCATTTGCGGTGATTTGCTTGGAATTGATTCCGAGAGTGCCTTGCTTAACTTTGTTAGGCGCAACTACTCTCATCTTTTCCCTAAAATGTGCGATAGAACAAGGTTTAATCGCACTAGGAGAAATCTTTTGCAGACCATGAATCTCATATTCTCCAAGCTTTCTTCTTATTTTACTGAGGATTTGAATGAATGGGTTATAGTTGACAGTTTTCCTCTTGAAGTTTGTAAATTCGGCAGAGCTAAGTTTTGCAAATCTTTTCATTATGAAGGCGCAGCCTATGGTCATAATGCTTCAAAGAAACAAACTTATTTTGGCTATAAAGTTCACGTCAAAACCACAACTTCAGGTTTTATTTTGAGTTATGAGGTGACACCGGCAAATGTTGATGACAGAGCTGCTTTGCCTGATATAGTTGATGAACGTGATCGAGTGATCATTGGAGATAAAGGCTATGTTTCCAAAGAGCTTGAGAAAAGATTGAGGGAACAAGGACAAATGCTTCTTGCCCTAAAGAGGAAGAATGCAAAGGATAACTATTCAAAGGGATTGAGGAGAATAATCTTTAAGATAAGGCGCAGGATAGAGACAACTTTTTCGCAATTAACTTGTCAGCTTAATACAGAAAGAGTATTGGCAAAAAGTTTTTACGGTCTTATCACGAGATTGATGTGTAAGATTTTAGCATATAACATCTGCCAATATGTAAATAAAATAAACGATAAAACAAATATATCTTGTATAAAAAATCTAATTTTCTAATCAACTAGCACAACAGGTTACATTAATAACAGAGTAAATTTTTTTACCACCTCGCAAAAAGAAAACTATCCTACCCACCCACCCTAGAAAACTAATCTTTAGTTTGCACGATAAATCGACATAGCTACATTCCACTGATACTTTGCACCAGTATTTTTATTTGTTTTAATTTTAACCAGTTCATCATAAGTGTATTCTTGTACTGCTATTCCGTTATTATTATCTGCGTTCGCATCAAGCCATTTAATGCCATTCTCTGTATGACCCAAGAAAATAGCTGAGTGTGCTCCGCCATGTCCACGTCTTATTTGTATAAAATCTCCAGGTTTAGCATCTTTAAATAACTCTCTTGCACTATCGGCAGTTAATTTATATTGTTCTACGGTTGCTGCGCTTGCTTTCACATTAGAAGGCATACTACTATTGACTAATTTAACTTTGTTTGGATAATTCAAATTAATTCTGAAATTATTGTAGTTAATACCTTTTGATTTTATACCATCAATATAAGTTGTACTTCCACCTCCAATATAACCAACACCATAAACTTGATCAAATATGTAGGACGCGAACTCTTTACATTGACTTACGGTACTCAAGTATGTATGATCTATCCACTTGCTTTTTTTAGTCCAATAATCAATTAAAATTTGCAAAGATTCTGGTATTGGATCAGATGGAGGAATAGGTGGTATGTATTCTTCAATGTCTGCTGCACTCACCCAACGTGTTTTGGTGCCACCATAAATTGAGTCATATTCAACTTGAAACGCTGTTCTATCTAGTGTCATAGCTTTTACTGTGAATGTTTCACCCGCAAAAAGTCCCTCATATTGATCGCTGTATGGCACTGTCAATTCAGGATTATTCCAGGCTTGAGTGTTTCTGATTGCCCTACCACTCGTAAAAGGTGGATCAACTATTGTTTTAGGATCAGGGTCAGGTGGTGGTTCAGGTACAAATATTGATTCATGCACCCAGCCTATCTTCTCATTGCCATCTGTGGCAGTGTATTGTACCTTGAGTGAATCACCTTGCTGTTCAAGTAAAATAAAATTATCACCTGTTTTAATGAAATCTCCATTTTGTTGCCCATTAGTATAAACCGGTACAAGTCTTTCAGCTTTTTTCACATTTCTGAGAAGGTCTGTTATTGCATTAACATCATTAATATCGACTTTACCGTCTCTATTGACATCGGTATTGTTGATGAAAACTTCCTTATCGGTGTTGACGTTATCTTTGATGAAGTTATTCAGAAAAACGGCATCGCTTATTTCAATGCGACCATTGCCATCAATGTCACCAAGGTGTCCACCTGTACTATAATTAATTTTATGCTTAGGTTTGAGGTTATTTTCTATGGCTTCAACGTCCTTTGAATCAATTTTGCCGTCATTGTTAAAGTCAGCATTGTTGATGTAGAAGTTTTTGTTGGTGGCTTTTCTGTTGTTATAATCACTGATTAATTGTGCATCAGCTTTGGTAACTTTGCCATCACCGTCGACATCACCGCGCAATGTAGTTTTACTATAGTTGATATTAAAGCCATCGAGGATATCACGTACACCTTGGAGGTCTTCATCATCAACTCGACCATCACCGTTAATGTCGGAATTTTTCTTGACAAAGTCGTCTGAGGAATTGACGTTGTTGATGTAATTTTTGACATTAGCAAAGTCTTTTTCATTAACAACACCATCGCCATTAGAATCCCCACGAATGCTTTGAAAAGAGTCTTCGTATTTTTTTGTCAAACGATTGATCTCAGAGAAGTCGCTAAGTGTAATTTCGCCGTCGTTGTCCATATCTGCGGCTTTCATATCAATATTGACATTTGAATTTGAAAGTCTTCTTGTAGTGAGTTCTACATCTCTGTAATTAACCTTGCCATCGCCGTTAGCGTCACCTTTGAGGACTTGGGGATCAAGCTCATCGGCAAGTTGTTTCACTTTACTTATATCAATTATTGAGATTTTGCCATCATCATTCATGTCGGCATTATCCATATTAATGTCTTTAGTATTACCGACATAATATTGCTCTAAAGTGTAAACATCAGCTTGAGTGACTTTGCCATCACCATTGACATCGCCTTTGAGAATTTGTTTTGGTGGTGGGTCTGGTTCAATCGGATCATCTGATTCACCTTTCTCAAGAAGTATGTCAATTACCTTTGAGATGTCTTTAAGAGAAATTTTGCCATCATCGTCGAAGTCAACATTTTTCATCTTGATGTCAACTTTATCATCGAACATGCGATCTACCATGACTTTAAGGTCGTTCAAGTCAACCTTGCCATCACCATTGGCATCGCCTTTAACTACAGTTTTTTCATCAATGAGTTTTTTAAGCCAATTTAAAATGTCATCTTTAGTGAGGTCGTTGCTACTTGTATTTGTAGCACTGAGTGATGTCATATAACTTGAAGATTGAGTACCACCGAGTGAAAAACTTGTCATGGGATTTGAAAACATTGATATTTTTGATGAAGTGTTGGGAGTAGTCGCGACGTTTGCGCTGCTGCCATTGCGACTGTTGTTGGAAGTATTGCGTTTGTGACGTTTTACATTTCGAGACATTTCGTCGTACAAAACGTCATTGTAAGAGAATTCCGGTTCTTCATAGATTTCTGCTGCTCTTGAAGTGTTTGTGTGTTGGTTAATCCTCTTAGCATTGACATTTGTGAGCAATGCTGATTGATACATAATGTTGCCCCCTTTATTAAAGTATAAAAAAGTAAATTTTTATTTCGCACGATAAAGTGACATGGCTACATTCCATTGATGACCACTGTTTGTTGTTTTTACTAAATCATCATATTTATAAGTTTGTAATTTTATGCTGTTTTTACCATCAGCATTTGCATCTAGCCACTGAACGCCATCATCTGTCCAACCTACAAATATTGCAGAATGTGGACTCATGCTTCCTCGTTTGATTTGAATAAAATCACCTGGTTGAGCATTTGAAAACATTTCTTGGAAAGCGTTTCTAGCAGTATTTTTATTGAAAGTTGGTTTAACTTCTGCGACTTGGTAAACATTTGAAGGTGTACCGCTAAGACGCCAGTTATAATAATTGGAGTTTACACTTCCGCTGCCAATATATCCCGTGCCATAAAGTTCATTAAAAATATAAGAGGAAAATTCTTTACACTGGCTTACATTACTCAAGTATGTATGATCCTTCCAAGTTTTGCCATTCCACTGATTAATCAGATTTTGCAATGAGCTAGATATTTGTGATGTTCCTGGATCAGGTATTGATGACTGCACATTTTGAACAGAATTTACAGGAGTATTAAACAGAGCTACTTCTGCCTCTCTACGATTCACCAATCCTTTGAGCTTTCTTCCTGCGGCATCGTGACAATAAGATGGCATATGCTCGGGAAGTTCTTCTAAAGGTCTGTTGTCTCTTATTAAGTATTTCAAATTTTTAACACCGCAGTTAAATGTAAATGATACGAGGGCGTCGAATTGATTTTGATTCAATTTAAAATGTGAGCAATACTGTTTAACATATCCCTCTGCTTCCAACAAATCTTGACGTAAATATGCTTCTGCTTGTTCTCTAGTGATTGTCATGCCAGGTTTAACATCTGCTCCCTTATGTCCATAGCCAATAGTATAGGCATCTTCTCCTGGCAAAATATATGCATTTTCTCTAAAGCCTTCAAAATTTTTTATCATCTCTATGCCTGCTTTAGATATGTGATCAGGGAAATGATAAGGCGAATCAATCATATTTTTAATGCCTTCAACATCATCCCAATCTACATTACCGTCATTATTTACATCTGCATTCACTCCAACGTAATTAGAAGTTTGCTTATTCAAAAATCTTGACAGATCGTCAACGTCTTTTTGGTCTATTGCACCGTCAGCATTTACATCTCCAGCTTTCGCTTCGACAACTACTCCAGTATTTTTAACCCAAATAGCAAGATCTTCTACGTCGACCTTACCATCACCATTCATATCAGCAGAGGCTTCATTTTCTACTGAAGATCTAAAACCCATCAAATAGTCGCGAATAACAGGATAGTCTTTAATATCGACTTTACCATCACCGTTTGCGTCTCCAATACCGCGTGCTCTGACTTGTCGACCATCAATTATGGCTTGTATGGATTCCATATCTTCACTGGTAATTTTTTTGTCTCTGTTCAAATCGCCGATTTGAATTATTTTTAAAGCTAATTCTGAATCTTTAGTATCAATTTTGCCATCTTTGTTTAAATCTGCATTGTTGAAGATGATTTCGTTTCCAGTGGCTCTACGGTTTTTATAATTGTTAATAGCTTGAATATCAGACATTGTAACTTCACCATCGCCATTAACATCACCAACGAGACCTTTCTTATCATAATTAACATTGAGACCATCCGCCATATCGCGCAGACGTTTGAGGTCTTCATCGTCAACTTGACCATCACCGTTAATGTCAGAATTTTTCTTAACGAAATCATCTGAGGAATTAACGTTGTTGATATAATTTTTGACATTGGTATAGTCTTTTTCATTTATGACACCATCGCCATTAGAATCTCCAATAATTTTTTGGAATTTAGCTTCATACTCATTTGCAAGTTTTGTTGTCTTTGCAATGTCAACACTAGTTATTTCGCCGTCGCCATCAAAATCGGCGGCTTCCATATCAATTTTACCACCCAAGTTAATTGAAGCTCTTTGCAAGGCATCAACATCTTTATAATTGACTATACCATCACCATTAGCATCGCCCTTGAAAATTTGTGGATCGAATTTATTAGCCCATTGTCTTACTTGTGAAACATCTGCCAGAGTAATTTTGCCATTATCATCTATGTCAGCATTGTCCATATCAATTTCAACATCATCACCAACATAGTATTTGCTAATCAATTTGGCATCTTCTTGAGTAATCTTACCGTCACCATTGACATCGCCTTTGAGTATTTCTTTCATTGGCGGATTTGGTTCATCATTTTCTTTATCTTGACTGACGATGATATCAATTACTTTTTCAAGGTCGTCAAGAGAAATTTTTCCATCACCGTCAAAATCAACATTCTTCATTTTAATGTCAACTGTATCATCAAACATACGATCAACCATAGATTTAAGATCATTCAAATCAACGACCCCATCGCCATTAGCATCGCCTCTCACTACAGTTTTTTCTTCAATAAGTTTTTTGACCCAATCTAAAACGCTTTGTGCATCCGATTTAACAATATATCCTTTATCATCAGTCAACGACATCTTTTTAATAGACGGTTCAGAATAAGCAAATGACAAATTTTTAATATCTTGCAATGAAACTTTGCCGTCATTGTTTTCATTTTTGTTGTTGTCAGATTTAATATTGCTTGAAGTATTGCGTTTAATCTGTTTCGGAGTGCGAGATATTTCATCAAACAAAATATCATTATAGGAAAATGCTGGTTCTTCATAATTCTCAGTGATCTTTGAAGAAGATGTTGATTGATTGAGGCTTTTGGCGTTGACATTTGTGAGTATAGATGATTGATACATATTTTCTCCTCCTCATAATGATTTAATTCTTATAAAATTGGAAAAATGGTATCGCGTAAAAGTGTCAGAAATTATCGACATCATATATGGTTTATGAAGTAAACTTCAATTTCCAATAAATCCCTGAAATTTAATGAATCATTAAAAATTTTTAATTAAGATAAAATAGGCTGTAATAAGTGAAATTAGATGTTAAAATTAATGATAATTCTGAAAAAATTTTTTTAATATCAGGGTTTCTTAATGGTAAGCGAAGTTTACTTCATTTTCCGTTTTTTATTTTTGCTTTATTCCCTTGTCCACTTCAAGAAAGTTGGATGAGTAACACCAAGTTGTTTAGCGGCTTTACGGGCTGAAATTGTCCCATTTGCCCATTCTTTACGAACAGCATTGAACTCAAGAGGACGTTTTTTAGGTATACCACCAAATCTAACACCACGAGCTTTAGCAGCAGCAAT
>JAFUTM010000219.1 GCA_017484235.1 Selenomonadaceae bacterium | reverse complement strand
TAAATTAAATAATTCGTCATTCCTAATTCACAATTCCTAATTATTTAAGGTGGTTCTGGACGGTCGCGAGTAATAGCGGAATTGTGAATAATTTCTTCAACGCGCTGGTCAAAGGCAAGTTCCTGCTTATGTAAGCTTTCCGCCGTATCAAAGGCTTTGGAATCGTTTTCACGCAAACCCTTGATATAATAACTCCAGGCACTAATAGTTATGTTGGTGGATTCGCGCCTGAGTTTTGAAAGATAAATCGCCCCATTAGGCGCGGCAATAGAATCAAGTTCCTGCTGCCGATTCTGCAAAGTCGGTATAATATTATTTTCTATATAATCAGCAATCTGCGTACGCTGCTGAGCAGTCATAGTGCCGTCGCGAGTACGCTGCATCACAGTGAAAGTATTTTGCTGAGTTCTAAAAACCGCATTATAACGATTTACAATTTCACTTGTACTGTCAATATAATCAGCCAGCTCCTGTTTTAAAGTCGGCGAGACAACATCAAGGTATTCACGATAATTATTAATGCCGACCACTCGCCAATCCATTATACCTAAATTGATATTGAACGCACCAACTTTCCACTTATGATTGAACAGCTCAAATTCATAGCCGCCAAAAGTCCAGCCTGTGCCGCTGACATTTTCAAGTGCAAGCTGCAGCGTGAAAGGCGTACCGGTGTAATCCTCAATCACATTCAATTCGATAGTTGCTTTATCACCAGAAGAGTCAGCCTTGCCAATGCCGGTAATCGTAGTATGACGAATCAGACTGCGCTCAAGCAAAAGGTCAAAGTCAACGCCGAGCTGGCGGCCTTTGAGTATTCCGTCCGGCAGAGTCCATATGCCGTTTTTTATGCGATAATCAATAATGTCAGCCGCGCCCTGTGCAATCTGAGGCCTTATCAATACATAAAAATTCTCAAACAGCGACCTCTCGCGTTCGGACAACTGCTCATCATATTTAAACAAGTCCACAGTTAAGTCGTCATACGCTTTAGAAGTGACAGAAACAAGGTCTACATATCGTTCAAAAGTTGCATTGTCATTGTCGGCAAGAGCTTTCTGTGCAGTTTTCATTGCATAATCAGGCGTTTTGGTGTAAACTCCTATATATATAAAGAAGGAACACACAATCATAACAAAAAGAAATACGACGAAAAGACGCTCACGTTTACGCCGCTTTCGCCGTGCTTCGAGTTTCTTTCTCCAAGTATAATCGTCCATACAATCTCCCAAACAATTTATATTAAGAAAAAATTTTTTTACAATGTGGGCGGTGGAGATGTAAAAAAATTTTTCCGTTCAAGTTTCATAATTAATATGTATTCGATATGTATAAATATAATATGTATTATTTCACGATAAAAGGTGGTCTTTATAAAATATGAAATGGATAAATCATCAAATCGTAACAGGATTCATAGTTTACGCCGTGACGGACAACGCACTCTTCGTGGCCTCTTCAATCGTTGGGGCTGTGATTCCAGACAAGGTTGAAGGCAATCCGCCAAAAGAAAGCAAAGCCTATTGGGCTT
>JAFUTM010000218.1 GCA_017484235.1 Selenomonadaceae bacterium | reverse complement strand
TCAACTGCTTAAGGATCCTGTAAAGTATAAAGATGGAGACGAAATTAAGAAGTACTACGATGCTCAACGCCACCTTGTTACCAAAGATATTTACTGGTTACAGAAGCCTATTCAATTTAAAACGCCGCAATGTGATTTAGTTCGTAACGAAGAATACAGCTTTGTTGACAACAGACGGTACCGCTAAACTCGTGCATAAGTTCAACCAGTGGTTTATCCATATCTCTGCTACCCGTGAGACTGTTGATTATCTCAAAGAAAATACTCAAACGGTAGTAGGCATAGATCGTGGCTTGAGATTTATAACTGTAGCTTATGACGGCACTAATACTTTTTTCTGTCGTGGTGCAGATGTTATCGAGAAAAGACATCATTTTTCTAAAGTATAAAGCTGAAGCAGTCGGCAGTTTAGCAATAAACGTAAGTCCAAGATACTCTTCACAACGCTGTCCTGTTTGTGGAGTTGTAGATAAAACCCAACGCAATCACGATAGGCACGAATATCAGTGTCATTGCGGTTATCGTAGTAATGATGACAGAGTAGGAGCAATAAATATTCGCGAACTTGGACTTAGATATTTGAATGGGCAGAAAAATCCCAAGTTTGTAAGAACTAAAGTAACACGGGCTGTTTAGGTATGACCTAATCAGCAGAGTGGGACAAGTTCCAACTCAAAAAGTCGGAGTAGTTGACGCAATAAGTTAAGTGTAAATTTTAATTGCACAATGTATGTTTTATTAATCCTCTATACAAAAATTTATTTCAATACTTCGGAATAAATTTTTTTAACATAAATTTTACAAATTGTCAGTATTTATTAAAATATTAAAGGCAGGTGTTTTTTGTGAATTTGATGAACAATTTAAAAGTTGCTCATAAATTATTAATTCTCAATGTAGTAGCGACAATTGGTATGCTTATTATTGGTTTTGCTGGCTATTCCGCAATACAGACTGCTAGTGAAGATTTAGACGTAATGTATAGTAAGAATCTTACAAGTATCTATTATATCGGTAAATCACGTCATTCTACTCGTATGGCACAGATTCAATCCATACTTGCACCTTTGACGACAGATGCCTCTCTTATCCAGTCACGTAAAACTAAATTTGACAATGCAATCAAAGATATGGACGAGAATATTGTCAACTATGAAAAGATAAATGCTGATGATGCTGAAATGATGGCTCATTTAAATGACATCAAAAAGGATTGGGACAAATTTAAACAAGCAGGCAATCATTTAATGGCCTTGAATGCACCTTCAAGTGCTGATCCTGCAGCTTTTGCGTCACATGTAAATGCAGCTATGGATTATTACGAAAAGGAAGAAATGCCAGTTTCTATTAAATTAGGTGATGATTTACTTCAACTTCAAACGACGGCTCACGATAAATCAGCTCAAATGATTGAAAAAAGTAAAGAAGATATTGCTGCTACCACACGTAATATGATTATCGTGTTAGTTGTAATATTTGTTGTTTTACTTGCCGTAAGTTACAAAATTACAGGCGCCGTAACTGAACCTTTAGATCATTTAATCCGTGTTTTTGATAAACTGAGCAACGGTGATTTCCGTGAAGGTAGAGAACCAGTTGAAGCACGTGCAGATGAATTTGGTGTGATGAATGATAAATTAGCCTCCGTCCGCAAAATAATCAATGGTCTCATGAAGAAGACCAGCACATCTTCAGAACAATTGGCAGCGTCTTCCGAAGAGTTAACCGCATCAGCTCATCAATCTGCACAAGCTTCCGAACAAGTTGCACAGTCCGTTACTAATTCTGCCAGCGCAGTTGTTGAACAACAGCAGCTTGTTGCTGAGGCAATGGAGGCTATCGACCACGCTTTATCCTCAATTGATGTGATGAATAAGACGGTTAATACCGTTTCTGAACACGCTGATCTTTCAAGCAGTCAGGCTGAAGCTGGCGGTGCTGCAGTCGAATCTGCAATTAATCAAATTCTCGGCGTTGAGAAGATTGTCAATCAATCTGCTGGCACAGTTGACAAACTCGGTCAACGTTCTAAAGAAATTGGACAAATCGTTGAAACCATCTCTGGTATAGCAGAACAGACCAACCTGCTTGCTCTTAACGCAGCGATTGAAGCAGCGCGTGCCGGTGCTCAAGGTCGCGGCTTCGCAGTTGTTGCAGACGAAGTACGTAAACTCGCTGAAGAATCTAAAGAAGCTGCCGAAAGAATTTCCAGTCTTATTGACGCAATTCAAAGTGATACGAACGATGCGGTTAAATCAATGCACGATGGTAGTGTTGCCGTCCGTGAAGGTTCTAAATCCGTTGAGCAGCTTCGTACAAACTTTGATGAAATTCGTGAAGCGTCCGTCAAATCTTCTAACGATGCGGCTAATATGGTAAGAGAAATAAATGCTGTTTTGGAAGATACCAAGAAAATCAAGAGCCGTTCCGAAAAAATCTCCGAAAAAGGCAAGGGCGTTTCTTCCGAAATGGAAAGTGTTTCTGCCGCATCTGAAGAACAGTCTGCATCAGCTGAAGAAATTGCATCGGCATCCGATGCTCTTGCTAATTTGGCACAAGACTTGCAGGGTTCTCTCCAGCAATTCAAATTCTAAATCAGTTTATGTAAGAACATCTGCTGATAAAATATAATAATGGTTAAAGTCGTGATAAATAAAATACTTTAAATTTAGTAATATATTTGAAAGAAGGGTTTTTTTAATGAATTGGATGGACAACTTAAAAGTCGCCTATAAGTTGATAATCCTCAATATTGTGGCACTTGTCGGTATGGTGGCAATAGGTGGCTTCGGTTATTTTGCACTTCAAGATGCAAAAGATTCCATTGAACGTATGTATCAAGTCAATCTTAAAAACATTGATTTAGCAGGACAGGCAAGACACGCTATGCGTATGAGCCAGCTCCAGGCACTTTTGGCTCCACTGACTTCTGATCAGGCAACTTTTCAAGCTCGCAGTGACAGATATAAAAACAGTATTGCCGAGATGGATCAAAATATAGTTGATTACATTGAAATCAATAAAGATACGCCTGAGCTTATTCAACAGCTTAATGTCATTAAAGGTAAATGGGATACTTTTAAAAATCAGACAAATACTATTATGAGTATGCGCCCACCTATTGGCGGAGATGTTGCTGCAATAGCGGCACATAGAAAAGAAGTACTTGATTATTACGAAGCTACCATTAAAGATTCCGGTTTATCATTAGGTGAAGAACTTGCTAAACTGCAACAATTATCTCGTGATATTTCCGAAAAAGAAATTTTAGCCAGTGCAGGCGATATGGACGCAACAACGCGTAATGTGCTTCTTGCACTTGTTGCGTGTGCTGTCGTTCTTATCGGTACAAGTATTGCAATAACTAAGGCTGTAACCGCTCCACTCAATGCAATGATTACCATTTGCAACAGCCTCCGTGACGGCGACTTCCGCGATGATGTCAGACATTTCGATCCACGTGCAGATGAATTTGGTCTTTTGATTGACGCCGTACTTGACTTGCGTACAACAATCAACAAACTTATGAAGAAGACCAGCGTTACGGCAGAACAGCTTGCCGCTTCTTCTCAAGAGCTTACCGCCTCAGCTAACCAGTCAGCACAGGCGTCTGAACAGGTTGCACAATCCGTTACCAATTCAGCTTCAGCCGTTGCAGAGCAGCAGCAAAATGTTGCCGACGCTATGGACGCAATTGATCACGCTATGGGTTCAATTCATCAACTTAATGAAGCTTCCGTCATTGTTGCTGAAAAAGTTGACGAAGCTGCTAAGCAGGCTTCCTATGGTTCCGCTGCTATTGAAACTGCTGTTGAGAAAATTCTCAGTGTTGAGAAGATCGTTAATCAGTCTGCTGCGACAGTTGACAAACTTGGTCAGCGTTCCAAAGAAATCGGACAAATTGTTGAGGCCATTTCCGGTATAGCAGAACAAACTAACCTGCTTGCACTGAACGCAGCGATTGAGGCGGCACGTGCCGGTGAACACGGTCGAGGCTTCGCAGTTGTCGCAGATGAAGTCCGTAAACTTGCTGAAGAATCACAAGGCGCGGCACAGAAGATTGCCAACCTCATTGGAGCAATCCAGAATGATACAGACGAAGCAGTTGCATCTATGCACGAAGGTTCAATTGCCGTTAGAGAAGGTACTAAATCCGTTGAAGATCTGCGCACGTCATTTGATAATATCGGCGCTGCTTCCGGTCAAGTTACTGACAGAACACGTTCGATGGCAAAAGATATTAAAGCAGTATCCGATGATACGGATCGCATTAAAACACGTTC
>JAFUTM010000019.1 GCA_017484235.1 Selenomonadaceae bacterium | reverse complement strand
GTGCGCCGTTTGGTCTGCCTTTTTTGCTTAAAATATCGTGCTTGCCTATGTAATAGCCCTTCAAACTTTTCTTGCGGTTGTAATCGTTATTGTGTGCCACCAGAATCTCTTGAAAATCTCTCACATCGAGTTCTGTCTTATTTGTTAATATTTTCATTTTCAAACCTCTTACAATGCAAAATCACCGCGACTGATACGTCTTGTACGAGCATAAGCTACAGCAGAAAATGCGTCGCTTGCTGCGTCCACTTGGTCATCGTGCAGTGCGTCTGGGAATCCTTCAAGCTCATCTAAAAATGTTTCGTTCCAGTTTCCTTCAAGCAACAGCACGTTGCCTTGTTGCCACTGTGCAGCAAAGGGCTCCGCTCTTGTTATCTTACTGCCACTGACAGGCTTGCTCTTTACGCTATAACCTGCTAAATTGCGAATATAACTCTGTGCTTGCTCCTTGCCAGCTTGTCCGGGGTCTTGCGGTATCAGAATCTTTTTGCAACCATATTCAGCCTTATCAGTTTCAGCCGTACTTTTGACGATTGACCTGACAGTTGCCGCATTAGCCGCCATTCGCTTAACATCAAGCACAATGTATTGTCCGTTCCTCATTCTGCCCATTAAGACACCCGCTGTTCTGTCAGGGTCTTTATTACCGAGATTGACTTCAGTCGCTGCCAAATCCCAAGCTCTTACAACAGCAACAAGGTCTTCTGGAACTGATTTAACAATTCTTGTCTGCTCTGTCTTGAAATACAGCCCTGCAGATGGACGAATTTTCCAGTTGCCATTCAACAACCTCTCACGTTCCACAAGGCTCAATCCGTGAAGGTTTGCCAAATAACCGGGGTCATTTTCCAGCAAGATTTTATTATCATAAACGCTTGACGCTATGAATGTAACACTTTTGCAGAGTTCAGGCTCAATCTTATATCGCTCTGCCAATTCTTCTTTACTGTCGTCCCATTTGACCTCACCTTCAATGCGACAAAAATATCTCAAAACACCAGACCGCTCAGGTATTGGATAACCGGTATCAGGATTTATCCACCAACTGATAAAATCGGCAACCCAACTATCCACATCTGGATTGCAAGTTGCTCTAACATATGGCTTTACGCCACATATCGACCTGTTGCGTGACAGCATATAGAAAAATTGACTTTCATCAAAATGCGTCAGCTCATCAAAACCTATATAACAGATTTGTGAACCTTGCCATTTCGGCAAATCTCTGTCACCATCAATGTGCATAAAACTGACCTTTGACCTTCCACCAAAAATCCAATGTGGTTTAGGACTTGATTTATACACAGCATTTTTTAAAAATCCATATATGCTCATACTTTCATCAAGCAAACCACCGTCAATAGTTATCTGCGTAGCATTTCTCCTAAAAATGGTTGCGCTGTAGCCATCGACGTTCATATGTCTGAGTGGTTCAAGCAATAAAGCATAGGTCTTACCGCCACCTGCAGCTCCGCCATAAATGGCAATATCTGCTTCAGTTGACAAAAATCTTTCTTGCGGTCCTTTCTGCGGTCTGAGAATCATTTTTTATCACGTCCATTATCGGGCAAGTAAATTTGAATATCCTGCTGTTCATCTGTACTTTCAGGCTCAAATGGAACCGGCGCATAATCTTTGTACTTATCTTTCATACGATTCTTTGCTAAGAAAATCAGCATTACCGCATTTGGCGGAATTTGTTTTCGGATTTTTTCAATTCGTATGACTTGTCCCGTTTTTGGGTCAAGTACAGATTTTATTTCTTCCACAAATTTTTTACCGCAAGCCAAATCAATCATAGAATTTTCAATCTCAATGTTGGTCTGTATTCGAGCTTTCTTTATCGCTTCAGCAAAATCAGGATATTCCTTCAACCACTTATAAAAAGTCGTTCTGCCTATACCGATATTTTCAATGATTTGCTTATCAGTCAATCCATATCTTGCCCATTCGCAAATGGTTTTAAGACCTTCGCCTTCTATCCAGTCATCGTGCTTGCCCTTCTTTCCTTTGTAGGTCACATTAATCACCTGCTAAATATTTCTCTGCCAAAATCTCGATAGCACGCCAAAGTTCTACATCTTTAATATCATTTTCTCCCTGTATTTTTGCAATAGCTTTGCTTATAGTTTTGGCGGCGGTTACTGGTATTTTTCTTCTACCAATCACTGTACTTATTGGCACATATTGTCTTCCGGCTTCTATATTCTCATAACCTTCTTGAAGTTGCGTTAAATTTCGTTCAACCAATTTCAAAATTAAATTAAATGCTACTGCAACATTTTTAACGCCATAACTTGAAGATACTACTTCTTGAGTATCAAGCCAATTCTCATAGTCTGATTTTTTGGTCAGCCATGATTCATCAGCAGCTTTCGCTGCATCTTTTACTTTATCAATAGACTTTTTTGCTGCTTCCAATTCATCTGGCAAAAAAACTATTTGAACCGTTTTAAAATCTAAATTAGCTTCTGCTATACTGGTTGAATTGATTTTTTCAAGCAATTCTAAAGTTTTGTCGTCAAGACCGCTATATTTTTTCATTTCAGTATCTAAAATACTCTCATATAACAACTTTAATGTTGCAGGGTCATCTTGTCCTGAAATGGCATTTTGCGAAAGTTGGATTGCTATTTTTTGATCTTGTGTCAATTCGTCATCGGTAGCAAGACAAAATATCTTATCAAGACCTGCCTCAATAGCTGCTTTTGTACGATGATTTCCACTTAAACAGAGATATTTACCGTCCGATTCTTTACATAAAAAAGGCGTGGAACTTAATTGTCCGTCACGTCTGATATTGTCAACGAGTTGCTTAAATTCTTCATGCCGCATATATCGAGCGTTCAGTTCTAATAACTTTATTTTTCGCGGGTCAATCTCCAATGTATAAACTTTCATTTGATACACTCCTTGCCGTATTTCGATTTCCAAATATCTAAACCTTCAGCCAAAGTCCACTGACCAAGTTCCGCTCCATAATTAAGTTTGTATCCATTACTATAATATACTTTCGACATATCTGTTTCGCTGTCATCAGTTCCTTCGAGCTGTTTTTTATTCAATAAACGAAAAAGACCACGATATTTCATTGATACCGGTTTTTTACTAAACGCTGTAGTGGTCAAAGAATATATCCGCTTATTACAAATTTTTTCTGCAATTTCTTTGCTCTCTTTGCTAAGTGCTGCATACAAAACTAATTTTGAAAGTCTTTTGTACTTCACTGGAGCAATCGGAAAATCACTCAAAAGATAAATATTTGGAGTATCAATATATTTACTCATATCTGTAGTAGTAGGTAGGTGCAGCACTAAATGCGTAAACTCCAATTAATTTATTATCAACAGTAACCCCAAATGCTGCCGTTGCTTGTCCGGGATTTATATGAATGTTCATATAGTGCGACCGCAGAGCTTGAAATTCTTCTTGCTTTAATTCAAAAATTTTTATAGCGTTTCCTATTTCTTCATTTTCACCGAGACGTGGAATTAACAGGGATTCGGTTTTTTGTCGCGGCGATACGATCATAGATTTGTCTGATTTTGCATAAATATAAAGAGGAACTCCTCTATTTGTCGTTTGGCACATTCCAACAAGATATTCCTTAAAATCAACAAGATAATCATTCGTACCGAACATAAAATATTTGCGCCTTGCTAATTTTTCAAACAACTTGTTTATACGGTCTTTATTGATATTTTCAAATGATGGCGGATTCCAATCGAACATATCATCAATGACACGAAACATCTTTTCGTAGTCACCTGCGAAAAAAGGAGGATAACAAATAAAACCAGCTTCATCTGGTATATTGTCAACCCATTCACAAACATCGCCTTCAAACATCGACGCTATAAAGGGCTCTATTTTTTCCAATTTTGATTTAGTTCGATTCCACAAAGCCTCAAATTGATTAGTGTAGGCTTTAATCATTCTTTCGTAATATGGATTTGGCTTACTGCCCAAATAAATTCCCATTTTACTCAAGATAAGAATAACCGCCATTGTTCCTGCGCCATCGTCAAGATATTTCTCCACAAATTTCATAACGCCGTTATATTCAGGTTTAAGCGTTGCGTTTAATTTTTCACCCGTAAAATATCTACCGATAAGGCAACTATAAACCGTCACATCGTTAGAGTGCAACCGCGCAGGTGTTATATGTTTTAAACATCTTTCGATAGTAAAATTTCCCGAACAGCCTACATATATGTCATCTACATTCCACTGTTTGACTATTTGGCATAAAATTTGTTGTGCTGTTGCAGGTAAAGAACCGTGAAACATTATCTTTATTCCTCCAATATAAAAGCCGCCTTTCGGCGACCGTATGCAATTTTTTATCTTTCAAGTTCAATATCTTGAATAGTGGCTTTTCCGTCAATAAGTAACTTTCGGGCTAATTCAAATGTTATTTCAGACTCTTTGCCTTTACGATTTCTGAAAACTTGTTTGACGGAATTTTCAGCCAGTATGAAACTTATTTTCGGAACAGAATCATAATCAACTTTTAATTTAGCTTTTCCTGACGAAATTAACTCTCGCGCTTTTTCATCAGAAATTCTGTCACATTTGCCTGTTACTGAATCGACGATATAATACATATCACCGCCTGTGTCTTCCCAAGTAGAATAAACTACTAAAACCGTAAGTTCATCAGAACTTTTTTCTTCTAATGAATCAATAGAAGAAACTTCAGGCATTTTAGGAATATCGCCTTCTATCTTAACCGTTGAATCATCTTTCAATTCGGGTATTGACTCACCTGTACGAGCTTGCCACCATTTTGCAAACGCAGTTCTGTGGCACCAGTTCTCTCCACCTTTGCGTATGTCTTCAAAGCAGAGTAATACAACAGGTTTACCAAATGATTCGTACTGCTGAATCTGTTCTCTGATTTTATTAACTCCAACAGAATCAAGTCGTTCATAATATGACTGGCAAAATTCTTCAAGATTCTCAATATGCCTAAGCCCTGACGGCATAAGCTCTTTAATAGCACCTGCGATAGTGTAACCGATTTTCCATCTCGGAGCACCTAATGAAATTCTCACGGGTGTATAATTACCTGTTTTGAGTTCAGGATTGGCATATCGACTTGTGTAAATCATATTTTTTCTCCTCACACTCTGCACAGCTACAACTTTACACGCTATCATATTAGCACCTTTTAAGTGACTTGTCAATGACATCTTTGTGACACGACAGCATACTCACTGATTTCGGGATTTACCGCTTGGTAATAGGCTCCAAGCGCACTGAGCAAAACCGAAAAGTGACACGGGGCTATTGATTCGAGTTCAATTCCTACTTTTGACATAACATTTTTTACTGCCATAAAATCACGTTCGCAACCACTGATACGAATTTTCGCTTCACTCATTTTTTCGCCGTGTTCTGAATAACTCTCAAACATTGCGTGAGACAGCATTGTCGTTCCGCTCATTGATGAACCGATTGTCAATTTGGCAAGCGTGATTTTATAATCGCCCGGCACTGTAGCAATCAGAGTATATTTTTCAACCCCGTTACCATAAACATAAGTCGGTAGTTCGCAAGGCATATTAACATCAAGCGGTTTTAATTGTACACTTTTAATCATTTCAAATTCTCTCCTTTGTATCTTTTTGTTATTAACTTGCCGAAAATATGATTACAATCTTGGCACTCAAAATTATAAGCAACCTTATCTTGAATTTGTTCTACGATGTCACTCCATTCGGATATGATTTCTATGTTCCTGTATTCATTAAATCTGAAACGAATAATGCTTTTAGCTTCAGCAATGACATCAGTGCTGCCGCAATTTGGACATTTAATCTTCATCTTAGTCAACTCCATAAACCTACTCACACATATTGCAAAACCCATAATCAAGTGCCGTATTAAGGCGTTCAACAATTTCTGCATACTCTTTTGTTGT
>JAFUTM010000217.1 GCA_017484235.1 Selenomonadaceae bacterium | reverse complement strand
CTAATCGCGGCGATGTGCCGGCTGACCTCTCTGATGAAGTTGAAGAAGCTCATATGCAAATGGTTGACTTTGCCGCTGAAGGCGACGAAGAAATTATGGAAAAATACCTCGAAGAAGGCGAACTCACCGACGCTGAAGTTATCAAAGGTCTTATCGGTGCAATTAAAAATTGTGACATTTTCCCTGTCTTCGTTGGCAGCGCACTTCAAAACGTTGGCATTAAAGAACTTCTTGATGCTGTTGTTGATAAGCTGCCTGCACCTAATACCAAGACTTATACTGGAATCAATCCAAAGAATGATGAGCCGATTGAGCGCAAAGTCACTGACGCCTTCAGTGGACAAATTTTCAAGACAATGGTCGATCCATTCGTTGGTCGTATGTCATATATCAGAGTTATCAGCGGCGACATGAAAGTTGATGGACAATATCAGCTTCTTGGAGAAGGCAAAGATGGACAAGAAAGAATCGGCGGCCTTTTCACAATGCAGGGTAAGAAACAGATTGCAATGAACGTTGCTCACGCCGGTGATATTGTTGTTACCTCCAAACTTGCAAATGCTGGCACTGGCGATACACTTTGTGAGAAATCTGCTCCAATAAGATATGAGAGTGTAAATTATCCAGAACCTATGCTTGCAATGGCTGTCAGTTCGGTTAAGAAGGGCGAAGAAGATAAAGTTATCAGTGCTATTCGCCGTCAGCAGGACGAAGACCCAACAATTAAACTAGTAAAAGACCCAGCAACTAAGCAGACAATTTTGAGTGGTATTGGTGAAGTTCATCTTGATATTCTCGGCGATAAAATTCAGCGTAAGTTCGGCGTAAAGATGGTACTCGGTGAACCGCGTGTCGATTATCGTGAAACTATTAGAAAGTCGGTTGAAATTCAAGGTAAACACAAGAAACAATCCGGTGGTCACGGTCAATACGGTGATGTTTGGCTGAAAATTTCTCCTAACAAAGACCCGAATCCTGAGGTCAATAATGGTAACGTTTGGTCGGAAAGTATCTTTGGCGGCAGTGTTCCGCGTAACTTCTTCCCAGCCGTTGAAAAGGGTACTTATGAAACTCTTTCACAAGGTGTTTTAGCCGGCTTCCCTGTCGTTAATGTCCTTGTAAATCTTTATGACGGCAGCTATCACCCAGTTGATTCAAGCGAAGCTGCTTTCAAAATGGCGACTTCAATCGCAATCAAAAAAGGTGTTCTCGCAGCAAGTCCAATTCTGCTTGAACCGATTGACGAAGTGACTATCTTAGTGCCAGATAATTACATGGGCGATATCATTGGAAATCTTAACTCAAGACGCGGCAGAGTTCTCGGAACAGACCCAAAAGGTAAGGGTATGACTGAGATTAAAGCTCACGTTCCTGCGTCTGAACTCTATAAATATGCTACCGATTTGCGCTCACAAACACAAGGTCGCGGCTCTTACAGCGTAAAATTCATTCGCTACGACACAATGCCAGAAAAACTTGCTGAAAAGATTATCGAAGAACACAAAGCTGAAAAAGAAAATTAATTCACATACGAATCAAGATAAATAAACTGTCAATTAACGTCGCGTACAATACAAATAAAAAGTAGACAACTCATTTCTGAATTGCCTACTTTTTTATTATTATGATAAACTGATATTAAATCGTCTTCTTTAACATTACAAAACGATATGTGCCATAACGTAACCGACAGCACAGCCGCTAATGACAATAATCAGACCAGGAATCATAAATGAGTGATTCAAAATGTATTTACCAATCTTTGTCGTGCCGGAACGGTCAAAACCGATACAAGCAAGGTCTGACGGATAAGTCGGCAGGAAGAAGTAACCATAACAGGCACTTATAAACGAAAGAATCAAAACAGGATCCATGCCAACACCTAAAGCCATTGGAAATACGATAGCGATTGCCGCTGCCTGTGAATTAACAAGTTTCGAAGTCAAAAACGCAAGGATTGCATAAGCCCAAGGATACTGCGCAACTGCATTGCCTAAAAATTCTTTTAAGAAGGCCATATGTGCACCGAAAAAT
>JAFUTM010000216.1 GCA_017484235.1 Selenomonadaceae bacterium | reverse complement strand
TAATTGTTCAGCGTCGCGAATTACTGAAATTGGGTGACAGAGATTATCCAGCATCTTCATAGAATTAACGTCAACGTCCATACACTTCTGACCTAAAAAATCAGTTAGGTCTTTATTGCCGCGCCCGTGCTTATGTCCAGGCACATCAAAGGGAACAAGACGAGCGGCCTTCATTCGTTCCAGCGCTTCTAATAAAGGTGCCCGTTCTTGTGTTAAATAATCATATCTTAACAATTTGTTTATCACCACCAAATTAATTTTGCCGATATATTTAACAAACATTCTAACAAACAAAATAACTTAAGTCAATAAAAAAGCAGCTTCCGTTACAATAAAAATCGGAAACTGCCCAAATATTTAAGTGACGTAATATACTCATTTCCAAGAATCGCGAACGTGATGTGAGCGCACCTCCGAGCGCTACTGAGCGTGATGCGAAGTTAGCGAGGCGGTTCTTTGCTTCTTTCTGTCCGCACAGAAAGAAGATGTAATATAAAAAAATTTAACTTAGTCACAAATGTTTCAGACTCCACGAAAATAAAATTCAAAATGCTTGTCCTCATTTTTGATTAAATATTCATCTAAAGTTGGTGAGCCCCAACTGTCATCACCGCCAACGCCGCACTGACCAGCCGATGCTTTCAGATAAGTATGATGAACATTTGGCAAGTCGTAAGCGTGCCGCGCATTTTCCAACTCGTAAGGATTGTAAGGCAGGGCCGACGCCTCAAACGGCTTATCACTATAAACTCTGACGCCACGACCGCGATTGTCAGTCACTTCAAAATAACGAACGCCGCAATGATTGCCGCACTCCTGTGGTCTAAGATACGGTTCAACCTCATCAGCTGCCGTCGTCTTATAAATACCCAGCCGCGCACCTTCAGAACGATCATTATAATTGTCAAGTGGACCGTAGCCGTAGAATTTAATTTGATTATAATCACTCTTTAAGGTGAAAATCATCGAATAATCCGGCAGGTCAGGCAAGCCGTCAACTTTTTGGTAATCCATTTCAACTTTAATTGCGCCGTCACTTTCGACGGTGTAAGTCACCTGGCAAGTCGCAGCTGGATTTGTCGCAAGCTCATAAGTATATCTAAATCTTATTTTATCAGCTTCAAACTCACAATTGCACTCTTCGCCGAAGTATTTTGCGACAGTTTTAAATTCATCATTAGAAATCGCATATTCAATCTTTTTGCAGCGACGATAGAGGCTTGCAATCTTCCACTGAGCGCAGTCAATGTGGTGACCATTTCCGTAATCGTTATCAATTGGAGCACGCCAGAAATTAAGCTGCGGCATTTCTTCAATAAGCTCAACGCCATTGTATTTATAACTCGTCAGATTGCCGGCGGCACTGGAGAACATCGCTGACCAGCCGTCGCCTTGCACGCCGATATTAATATCACTTTTAACTATGCGCATCTTTTTGACGGATTTATAAATTTGATTCGGTACATAACTTTTACTGCGATTGAGCCAGGCATTAACATTACTCTGATCATCTGTTGACTTTTGATAAACCGTCTGACCAAAGGCAATTTCGTGACCTCGTG
>JAFUTM010000215.1 GCA_017484235.1 Selenomonadaceae bacterium | reverse complement strand
TCTTCAGTCAATGAAAGATACTATTTATATTATGTGGAGTGAGTACAGCCTTAAAGTCGGGCGCGAGTGTATTCTCATTAATTTAAATCACCCTTGGGAAAAGCTGGTGCATATTCCGATACCGGACGGCGAGACGGAGATTACTATTGATAAAGCCTCCTTAAATCCTGGAATATATAAATCCACAATACAAAAGTTATCTCCGCCTTCCGAAGACAGTGCAAATTCATTAAATTTATCTAATTTAAAGCAAATTCGTGATAGACATTTCCTCGTTCCGAATTCGGACAGCCAGCAGCCTTCGCTGTTTGAGGATTTTCTAATCTGCTTGTTGAGCGTGCCGTTTGTGAGTAAAGACAAGCAGACGAAGTGGCTTAAAATTTGTGCTCAGAAGTGGCGCAATGTTAAAAGTTCATTTTTTGATGATATTGATAAGGCAGCTTACTCCTATATTTCGCTGTGCAGAATTTTTGAGCAAGATAATAATATTCAACTTAAAGATGATTTGCAGGCCATACTTGATGAGGCTCTTATTTATATCGGTCATCTGGACAGCGGGCTTATACTCAGCTGGCTTGAGCACAATAATATTAACTTCACATATCAGCGTTCGTTTTTTTATAAATGTGGCTTGGAAGCACTTTTATTTATTGACCTTCTCAACGAGCAGAACGCGGCTTTATTAAATAAGCTGGACGAAAATGTTTACGGCTTCTGGCGGCTTATAAACAATACGTCAACCGGTTATAATTGGGCGGGCATTTCAGACGTCAAGCAGTTCTTTGAGTTTAACAATGGCGAGCCTACTATTTTTACAACACGCAATTTTGGTGATATAGACGCGTATAAAAAGTTTTATGAGTTCCATTATATGAAATATATGAATGGCAGAGACCGAATTGGTAAAGGTAGGTATGTTTCGCCGCTTTCTCAGACTGCACAGAATTTGTCGCTGGTGCTATCTGAATTTGAAAAGAAGTATGAAATAAATGAGAATCGCGTTTTTGGAAAGACACGACTCCAAATGGTTTTAGAATGGCGTGACAGTCACCCTCATCAGGATAGAAAGGATTTAGAAGACCGGCTGTCTTCGATTGAGCGGCTTTATCCAGAATTAAAGAAGCGTCCTGAATATATTGCGGCGATGCCTTATTTGATGGCGCGGCTGGAAGATAAAGATTTGAGTTATTATGGCGCGTTGATTGCGCTAGCGGCGCATTGTGTTCGGCATAATCAGCTGCCTTTCAAAGGTGATCTGGATCAGCTTGTCATCTATGCTATTCACCAGCTTGATGTGCTTTATTATCGCGACGCCGTCCTATTTGAAATGAATTTTAACAAGCATCTCATTTTTAGCTGACATATTTGCATTTAAAAAGCGTCTCCTTCTAATTCGAGGGAAACGCTTTTTTATTTCAATGCGTAATGCTTAATTAGGAATGACGAATGAGGAATGAGGAATTAAAAATTATCAAACTTATAATTACGCATTGTTTTTCGCAGTGGCTTTATCAATAACGGAAGATGTAACTTGGGTAATTGAAGTGACGTCAACGGTGCTATCGTATGGATTATCCAGCGCTATCGCTGAGCTCGTGCCGCTGTCAATCAATGCTTCGAATTCCTCAACCTCTGCTGTCGTAAAGTTATTGTCAACAAAGACCTCGTTATCTGTCTCTTCGACAAAACCGCTGCTCCTCAGTCGATAATTGTAGACCATTTCAACGCCGTTGCCGTCGATTACGTTAATTGCCTTGTTTGCACCATTCTTAACGGTGATGCTGCCTAAACCGCTGCCGCCGACGAGAGTATTGTTATTGTCATTTCCAATCAAGTATACTGCCGTTGACCGAGACTTACCGTTCACATAATCAACGTCAAGGTTAGCCTTAATGGTGGAGCCGTCCGCGTTCGCTACTGCTATCGTTGAGGCATAATCTGCACCATAGACCTGAGCACCGACGTTCAGTCCGTCCGCATCTATAACTGTAAGCTTTTGCGGTGGAAGTATCTTGCTAACAGTTCCGCGTGAAGATTTAACTTTAATCACGTTCTCAACAGTAAGGGTACCCTTATCTGTAGTAAGCACTAAGTCCGTGCCGTACTGACCGGTGTATTCAGCCTTTGTAATGGTCACGCCGTCCAGTTTGATAACATCTTGACCAGCGGTGTAATCGGTGATAATGTCGTCGCCGCCAGTGTAAACGATTGTGTCTTTGCCGCTGCCAGTTGTAATTTCGTCGTCGCCGCTGCCGGTGAGGATTACATTTGCCTTTGAGTTGCCAATGAGTGCAACATCTTGAGTCCGCGCAGACGCATCAATCGTCTCAACAACTGCATCTATCGCTGCATTAATGGTTGAGCCGTCACCGTCCACTACGCTAATTGATTTGATGCCGTACTCCTGTTTAGTGGTGTTGCCGTCGGCGTCAATGATTGTTATCTTTTCTCCTGCTCCATTTTTAAGACACATTGAACCCTTTGTTACCGTCAATGTTATATCGTTACTGCCTTTGACGGTTGCCGCTTTAGTAAGTTTAACTCCGCTGCCGAGTTGAATCACATCTTCGCCGCTGACATAATCCGTGATATAATCTGCGCCGTCGTTAAGATTATAGACAAATACATCTGCACCGCTGCCACCGGTCAGTGTATCGTTGCCCTTATAACCGGTGAGCGTGTCAGCATCGGCTCCACCATTGATGACATCTTTATTTGTACCACCAACGATTGAGTTCGCCCACTCATTTCCGTTGATAGTGATTGCCTTTGTCCGCGCACTGCCGTCGATTGTGCCAACATCTTCTGCTGCCGTGTAAGGCGTCTTGTCGCTGTTCGTGAGCTTAACGAACTCAAGATCAGGCTCACCAGGCTCAACCGTGAGGGTAGTCAACGCTCCACTGCCAACTTTGACTCTAATGTTGTTATTGACAGCATCTTTGAGTGTGATACTGCCCTCTCCAACACTAATCACAACATCGTTGCCGTAAGAAAGCGCACTCGTGATACTACCAGACGTAATATGGATTGTATCGTCATTGCTGTAATTTGTGATAGTGTCGTTGCCGTCGCCGTTTGCGTACTGGATAAGCTCAGTATATGTACGATATATACTGCCGCTCGGATAGACATAAACGCCAAGATTAATAAGGTCATCGCCTGTACCGCCGTTAATGGTTATCCTTGATGCCGTGTTATTGATCAAATCATTACCCGCACCACTATTAATGGAGACATACTGACCATCATTAACAATGGTGTCGTCACCACTGGCAGTAGTTAAAACTTTATTGTTAATTGTGTTATTGATGTATTGTCCTAAGCTTGTACCTCCACCGCTAAGTGATTCACCTTTAATCTTGAGTATTTTGCTTGCTGCACTAACCAGTTTAATATAGCCAGTTGGTGAAATGCTTGAAGTTGCTGTGCTTGCATAGACGTTGACGAGGACATCGCTGCCGCTTGCAACGGTTGCATATTTGCCAGTGGTTATGTGCACGGTATCAGTTGTATCATAGTTGTAGACAGTATCATTCCCATCCCCATTAGCGTATTGAATGAGTTGATTTCTATTATTACCGAGCGATATACGATCATTACCAGTTCCACCATTTATGATGCTATTAATGCCATTATAATCACTGATATAATCATCGCCTTTACCACCATTTATGAAAACAGCATTTGTTTGAGTAGTAGAGCCGTCACCCCTACTGCCATTTGTAATACTATCATTATCATCTCCACCGTCGATGGTTACATTGGAAGCTTCATTCCATATACTATCTTGACCTATTCCTCCAAGTAAAGTAGAATTAGCATTATAAGAAAGGTTAAGAATTGAATCATTGCCTGAGCCACCATCAATTAAGGAGTTGCTTCCATTTATATTTTCTACATTCGATACTTGACTGTTAGTTATTTTATCGTTACCAGCTCCACCCTTAATTGTTGCATATTTACTTACATTAAAAATACTATCAGCATCATTGCCGGCATCAATATAAATATGGTGAACTTCTTCGCCGGGCCAAGTATAAATCACATCCGCACCGGCACCACCATAAATGGTTGAATACCTGCTACCAACATCAATAGAATCATCACCATTGCCGCCATTAATAGTTGAATGAGAATAAGAACCATATTTGCCATTACCATTAAAAACATCAAAAATATTATCGTTATCATCTCCACCATCAATAAAAGAAGAAGTCCCTTGTTGATGAGCAATATAATCACTACCTGCATTTCCATAGATCGTAACATTATTACCGTTGATTACGATACTATCTGCACTTGAAGTACCTGACACGACAGTATGATTAATCGTATCATACCACGAACCAATATTAGCCATAAAAAATCACTCCTTTGAAAAAACAAAAAAACAACATACTATTTATATTAGTATGCTGCACGATAAAATATAAGTCAAGAATTTTGGGAAAATTTTTTAAATAAAAAAACGAAACCTTCAACGGAGAAGATTTCGCGATTGTTTAGATAATTAAGAGTTCGGCGATGAATACGACGATGCAGCACAGCGTTGCGACCTTAAATAAACTTGCACCGAGTGCCGCCGCCACTATACCGGCAATTAACGCTAGCCCGCCTGATGCTTTCGTTTGAGTGGCATCTAAAATCGCCGGAAAGGTCATCACGGCAAGCGTAACATACGGAACATAATATAAGAAAGAACGTATATGACGATTTTTTATCTCTGTGCGGATCAGCGTCAAGGGCAATATGCGAATCGCCAAAGTCACTGCACTCATAATGAGAATGTATATGTAAATGTCGTGTACCATATTAAGATTAATCGACCTCACTTTTTGAAAATCAACAAATCTTTTGGATAAATACCCAACGAATTGGACAGCGATTTAAATTTGGCAGTTTCAGCCTCATCAGAAGTGCAGGTCGCAAATTTATCAATGCGCTGCAGACGATAGAGGAAAGCCGCATCCGCTGTTGAAATCAATGGAATTGAAATATCGTTAATCATCAAATAATTAATATTATCGACAGTTTTAATTACGTCACTTTTAACGGTAATGCCCTTGCGATATGAAAAGGTATCATCAACAATGCAAGCGACATTATATTGCGGCTTGTCAAGAGTGGCCTTTCTGAGCAGATACTTAACCAGATTGACGACTTCAATCGAAAGTCCTGGCATAACCGCAACTCTTTTCGGAGATATGACCTCGTTATACTTAAAGGCTCGCTTGACATCACGTTCAAAGTCCTTCGGCTCATTCATAATCTGTTTACGATATTTAGCCTGAAGGTCGAAATTAATCTTAAAACGATAAAAAATATCCTTAATGCGGTCAATAATCTTCGGCACGTTATCCAAAGTATCATCAAATTTGAAAGTCTCATCAATCTCAATGTCGGTAGCATTAGCCGCTGCACCGCGCCGACCGGTAATTACACAACAGCCGGACACCGCTGCCTCACGAGGAATACGGTCGCGGCCGGAGTGAGAACTAAAATCAATGTAGACTTTAGCACGAGCAAGTAATTGCCGGACTTGCTGAGGTGTCATATTGCGAATTGGCTGCCAGTTAATGTCCGGCGCTGACCTAATCAATTTTTGAGTAAATTCAAAGCCCTTGACAGGATTAAATACAACAATATCCTCTTTGAGATTAAAATCAATATCAGCCGCATTTGACAAAAACGTCTCAGTCAGATAGTCGCCCACTTTAAAGATGCGATTGCCGGAAACACCATTCTGTTTAACAAAAAGTTCGGCGTAATCAGACTGAACCCAATGAGTAATATTAGAATCTTTTTTGTCAAAATAGAAGAACTTTGGCATAGTGGAATCAACAGGATTCAGCCTGAACTTGCGAAGGATAGTACACATACTATTAATGTAATTGTCAATGCTCAGCCACCAAATTATGCGTCGAATGTTAGATGAGATATACAAACTTTGGGAATAATACTCAGGCGTAATTAAAATATTTTTATGGTTTATGTCCACATCGTTTGTAAATGGAATATGGTATTTTTTGTAAAGTGGAGCGACCGGATCTTCCGCATTAAAATTTGCATCAGCCGGCAAATAAAACATAAACACTTTACAATGCATATTGATGAGTTGAGAGGCAAGCTGATGCATCAGCTCCGCTTCGCCCGAATGGATATTGGCCGGACATATAATATAAATCTTAGTTTCTGGATATATTACCATTGTACCTCACTTTAATTATAAATAGCGAATCCAGACGTAGACGGTGGAAATGATAATAGACAGAATCATCAATGGAAATGCGATTTTCATAAAATCAATGAAGGATATAGCCCGTCCGCGCTGCGCCGCCATAGAAGCGACGACAACGTTAGCAGAGGCACCAATGAGAGTGCCGTTGCCGCCTAAGCACGCGCCGAGAGCCAGTGACCACCACATAGGATCAAGATTACTCAAGCCCATTTCGCCCATATCCTTAATGAGCGGAATTAGCGTCGCGACAAATGGAATATTGTCGATAAAAGCCGAAGCGATTGCCGACATCCAGAGAATCAAGATAGCCGTTGCCGGTACGGAACCGTTGGTAATTTTTATTGCCTCAGCTGCCAGAGCTTTAATGACGCCCGTCTCAACGAGTGCACCAACGAGAACGAATAAACCGGCAAAGAAGAAGATTGCAAGCCACTCAATTTTGCTCAACACTTTTGCAATCATCGCCTCATTCTCAGTTGCAGTGATTAATAAGAGGAGGCCTGCACCGGTGAGGGCACAAGTCGCGGATTCCAGACCAAGTACTCCGTGCAGCACAAATAAAGTAATGGTGAAGGCGAGCACCGCCAGGCACTTTTTGAGCAATCCTATATCGGTGAGTTTCTTCTTCTCATCAATGCGCATAACTTTATCTTGCAGTTCCGGCTGAGTGTGAAGCTCTGATTTATAAATCATAAGGAGAATTGCAACCGTCACAGCGAAAATAAAGATTGCCGGTGCCGTCAGATTGACAATAAAATCACCGAAGCTGAGACCAACGGCAGAGCCAATCATAATGTTAGGCGGATCGCCGATAAGTGTCGAAGTGCCGCCGATGTTAGACGAGATGATCTGTGCAATTAAAAACGGCTTAACGTCAACTTTTAACTGTTGAGTTATGGCGAAAGTTACCGGCACAGTTAAAAGTACGGTAGTCACGTTATCCAGCAGTGCGGAGCAGACCGCAGTCAACGCTGATAATGCGACTAACAATGCAATCGGCTGCGCCTTGACTTTTTTAGCCGCCCAAATTGCGAGGTAGTTAAATAATCCAGTTTCACTTGTAATGTTGACAATAATCATCATACCCATTAAAAGCCCAAGCGTATTAAAATCGATATGATGAATGGCGGTTTCTTGGCTGATTATGCCAAACAAAATCATCAGCATAGCACCGAAAATACCGACGATCGTCCTGTGGACCTTTTCAGATATAATCAGCGCATAGGCGGTGACGAATATAATAACCGCCACCATTGTCATTCCTTCCATAAAAACACCTTCTTAATGATATTGGAACTAAAACTTCTTATTATTAACGGTCAAAGTAATAACTTCACCGTCACGCTTAATTTTAAAATTATAACTTTTAACGCCAGAATTTGCAAGCTCCATTTTTAAAGCGAGCAATTCTTTACCGAGTTTATCGTTAAGTTCCGGTGTAAAGCCCGCCTTAGCAAGCTGCGCAGGCGGCTCTTCCAACTGTTCAGCCAGTCGGCGTTTTTCAGCTTCTTTTGCGGCTTTCATTAATTGATCTTCGACTGTCTGTTCTTCAACATAATTTTTGACCATATCCTTATCGGTCAAGTTTTTTGGAATCTTAGGCATTTTGCCCATTTTATCACCTTCAATTATTTATTCTTACATTTATTTTTATTTATACTTGTCGACGAATCTGTACGTATCCAGCCTGTACAAGATATTTTAATATATCGTTCACACTGTTTTTTAACCACGCAGCCGTATTAGGATTATTAATCACTTGCTGAACAAGAGATACAGCATAACTTATGATTCTATTTCTCAAATTAACTTCGATCTCGCCCG
>JAFUTM010000214.1 GCA_017484235.1 Selenomonadaceae bacterium | reverse complement strand
CGCAACAGCTCCAAAATGAAGTGTACAAATTTAAAATTTAATTACGCTTTATTTTCTTGATAATATTGTAAAATAACTATTATTTTTTTAAACGATTTAAAAGTATTTTTTCTTCTACCATTAAAGTTTGAATCTGTTTATTAATATCTTCTGCCTCTTTTAAAGTGGCAGCTTTTTTATCTCCAAGCCAATTTGCATATATTTCGGCACAGTCAATGGAAAGATCACAGATTTTAATACGAACGTGCTGCAGCGGTTCAGCACCTTTTGGAACGCTCACATTAAAGAGTTCCTGCTTTCTGACTTCCCAGTCCTTTTTAATAACATCGGTCATCAAAGTTTTTAGATCAGCTCGCTTGCTTTCATCAAGAGTACTGGCGATTGCTACAATGCTGCCATATTTTTGTTCAGCATCGCGAATGGTTTTATCGTGACGAGTAATGATTGCCTCCGTCTCATCGAGATACTTATCAATCTGAGTATGGCGAGAAAGATTTACCATTGCTATAAAATCGCGGAAATTTTTAATGTCTACAATGCGCCACTGTTTAGAACTATCTTTTTCTAAAACAGCCTCAAAAATAAACTCTCGTTCGGCGTCCTTTTGATAAACAGCAACTTCAGCAATAGCTTGATCTTGATTGTTGTCATCAATTTTTATATTGCCGATTTGTCGAAATTCAATCTTGTTTAAACCAGCGCGGTCGAATATCTCTTTTACAGCGTTAAATGACTCATCGGATTGATTTACATCATTGTCACTATATTGATTATCAAGGTCGCCAGTCTCAATGTAATTCATTATAAATTGCTTCATGCTGGTAATCATTGGCATTTTTAATAACTGAGCAAAATTTGTGATTGAATCTTTAATATCCGGCGGAAGCACCTTATCGGAATCCATCATTCCGTCAACAAAACTGTCGTAAGTGTTGTTTAGAAGCTGATCCATATCAACGTAGTTTTCAAATTTAGACTTGTCGTGATTATTAATGGACTCTTCAATCATTTGCATAGAGTATTCAGGCGTTTTTTCGCGAATATTAAAAATATACGCGCCCAGCAAAATTAAAATTATTGCGGCTGCAACACCTATACCTGCGCATTTAATAGCACGGTTGGACATATCATTCACCTCATTTAATTTTTTGTATAAATTATAAAATATGAATGAGATATTGACAAGATATTTTTATAATTCAAGCAGGATAACTTAAACAACTGTAGAAATAAACTGATTGACAAATAATAATGTAAATTTATCATAATTACTAATGATTAAGGAGGTTGATCCATTTGGCTGATGTAAAGTCGAATAGTGAAATGCTCGATAAGCTTAGGAAATTAATTGAAGAAATAGTAAATTCAACACAAACTGTTTCTCAATCGGTTGAACAGGTTGCAAAGGGTGCAATTACGCTTGCTAAAGCTGGACACGAATCAATAAAACAGGCAAAAATGCTCCAAGAAAAAAACGCCGATACAATAAAAGTTATTGATTTTATAACGAATATAGCCGGACAAACAAATTTATTGGGTTTAAATGCAGCAATAGAGGCGGCGCGTGCCGGTGAACAAGGGCGCGGTTTTGCCGTCGTTGCTGAAGAAGTCCGAAAATTAGCTGAACAGTCACGTGAAGCTACTGAAAAAATACAGCTTACTTTGAATCAGATGAATCAGGCTGTCGAAGAAATTTCTAAAACGATTGAGACGACGGGCGAAATCAGTGAAAAGCAGGAAGCCTCAACTGCGGAGATAACTGCTAATCTTTCAAGAGTTAAAGAAGCGGCTGAAGAACTTAAAAAGTACGTGGCAACGATGAAGTAAAATACTAAATGTGCAAAATCACTGCGTATTATAAAGGCGGTGATTTTTAATTATAAGAATTAACGTACTTATATAAATCAATTGATTATTTACAGGAGAACTTTTATGTTAAAAAGATTATTTGTCACGATGCTGGCAGCAGTCTTTATGCTTGTCTTTAATCAGCAAAGTGTAAATGCTGATGCATTAAACGACAGGTGGAGTCTGTTTGAATACGTTGATGAATCTGATAAATCTGCTACTTATGCTGTTAATGACTCTTTTGAAATAACGGACGACGGTTTTAAATGTGCTACCGATACGGTTAAATGGATTGTAATTGACGGCAGAGAAGAGGAAACCCGCAAATTGGTCGAATGGACATTTAAAATAGATAATGGCGGACTCGCTTATTTAAACAGTCCTGATGATTTAGATTCGATTTTTGAAACTAAGCTGGTTAATGCCATTATTGATTATGTGGCTCATAGCGTTTTAGTTGACTAAAATAAATAGAAAGTGAGAATATAATTTGGCTTACAAAGATTTACGAGAATATATTGAATTATTGGAATCACGCGGATTACTTAAACGAATAAAAATACCGGTCGACGCGAAATTAGAAATAACGGAAATAACAGACCGCGTTTCAAAATTTAAAGACAGTAGAAACGTTGCGTTATTGTTTGAAAATGTCAAGGGCTATGATATGCCCGTTTTGACAAATGCCTTTGGCAGTTATGAACGAATGGCTTTATCATTAGGTGTTGACAAATTAGATGATATTGCCGCTGAAATTCGTGAAATACTAAAACTGCCATATATATCATTAAAAAATAAAGTTACCAGTTTGATGTCGATAATGCCGCTGGCACGTAAGGCGATAAATTTTCCTAAATACGTAAAAAATGCACCGTGTCAAGAAGTAATTGATCATAATCCTTCACTTGATAAGCTGCCTATTTTGACTTGCTGGCCGCAAGACGGCGGACCATTTATAACTTTGCCTTTGGTAGTTACAAAAAATCCTGCCACTGCTAAACGAAATGTTGGAATGTATCGTTTACAAAAATATGATTCAACGACAACAGGTATGCATTGGCACATTCATAAAAATTGAGCCGACAACTATCGCGATGCTAAATCCTCCGGTGCAGACAGAATTGAGGCCGCAGTCGCTATTGGTACGGACCCAGTATTGACATATGCAGCGACAGCACCACTGCCGCGCGATGTTGATGAAATGGTATTTGCCGGCTTTTTAAGACATAAATCAGTGGAAATGACAAAATGTGTCACCGTTGACTTGGAAGTGCCCGCGACAAGTGAAATTGTCCTTGAGGGCTATGTATCGACAAATGAACTGCGTCGTGAAGGACCTTTCGGCGACCATACAGGATATTATTCTTTGGCAGATGATTATCCGGTATTTCACGTAACGTGTATGACGCACCGAAAAAATCCAATCTATGCCGCAACAATTGTCGGGCGGCCGCCTATGGAGGATTGTTATATGGCAAAGGTAACGGAACGCATATTTTTACCTCTGTTGCAACAGTTGCTGCCGGAAATTATTGACATAAATATGCCGCTCGAAGGAGTTTTTCACGATTGCGTAATAGTATCAATCAAAAAGACATTCCCTATGCAAGCACGAAAGGTTATGCACGCACTTTGGGGAATGGGTCAAATGATGAATGTTAAAATGATTATCGTCGTTGACGCTCACGTTGACGTTCAAGATTTAAGTGAAGTTGCCTGGCGTGTATTTAATAATATTGATGCTGATCACGACCTTGAAATTGTTCACGGTCCATTAGATGTGCTGGATCATTCATCACCTATGGCAAAATGGGGCGCAAAACTTGGCATCGACGCAACTAAGACTTGGCCGGAAGAAGGGCACAGCCGTGAATGGCCAGAGGAAATTGAAATGACTAAAGATGTAAAAGCTCGTGTAAATTACATGTGGAACTCTCTTGGTCTGGATTAAATACGTTTAATTATAATTTAACAATATTCTCTTTACAGCTGCAATGGAGGATTTTATTTATGGAAGACGAACAAAAAAGCGGTATAATACGTTTAGCTATTATTGGCAGTGTTATCGTTGCAGTTATATTGGTGCTAGGCACACTTTGGACAGGACAAAATGCCAGCAAAGATACAGAAACCGCTGTACGAACAGTGAGTTTACTTTATCTTGATGAGTTGGCAGGTCGGCGCGAGCAAGTCGTTTCCTCTACACTTAACAATTACATCAGAAATATGGACACTGCTATTGGTATCTTAGAAAAAGATGATCTTAGTAGTATAGAACATCTGCAAGCGTATCAGGCACGAATGAAGCAACTTTATGGGTTGGAAAAATTTGCCTTTGTAGATAACGATGGCTTAATTTATACGTCGAGAGGCACAAGAACAGATATTGATCAATATGATTTTGATTATAATAAATTAGTTGAACCGGAAATTTCTATCAAACATCTGGACAGTGAGAATAAAAAAGTTATTATTGCTATGCCTGTTGATCGTTTGCCTTTTGAGGGCAAATATCTCGTAGTGTGCTTTATGGAAATCGATATGAATAATATGCTAAAAGCCATATCTATTGAATCTAACGACAATAATAATACTTTTTGTAATATTTATACTAATGAGGGCGTTTCATTGACTAATTTTGTGCTTGGCGGTCTTTCACAAGATAATAATCTTCTTAAAGCTTTGGAACAGGCAGATTTTGAGCCTGGCAGTTCG
>JAFUTM010000213.1 GCA_017484235.1 Selenomonadaceae bacterium | reverse complement strand
CTTGTTATAAATTTGAGTCAGTTTGTCTATTTGTGAAATTTTTTGAAGGTGATTATGAGTTTCTTGTATTTCATCAAAAGCCGCAGCCATTTGTTGTAATTCATCGCCGGTAACTTTTCCAAGATTAGCCGCATCGCGATTGCTATTTGAATTTGCAATTTCTAATACAGCTTTACTTAGCGTTATAAGCGGTTGAGTGATTTTATCCGTCAACATATAAGCAATCGTAATTATGAGCATAAGCATAAATAATCCAAAAGTACAAGCCAATATTGCCCTGCCATAAATTTTATCGTGTATGTATTTATCTGATTGAATTGTAACAATAGCCCAGCCGGTGGTCTCATTCCGAGAATAGCAAACAAAAGATTCTTCGCCCTCAAAATCAGCGTGAGTATATCCCGATTCACCCGATAATGCTTTCATTATAAAATCATAGTGACTTTCATCTGTGCGATCTTCGTCTTTTTCCATTTTACGTGCAGAATGAGCAATGATACGACCTTCTTTATCGAGAATGAGTACATTGGTTCTGTCAACGGCCAAAGACTTAACAAAAGCTTGTAATTCTGCCAGCTCATAATCACGCTGCACCAGACCGATAACATTGCCGTTGTTGTCCAAAACAGGAACCTCTAACACAGATATAAAGCGTCCAGTTGCCAGGCTGACAATAACTTCAGATATAGCTTCATTGCCTTTTAGCGCTTCCTTAAAATATTCGCGTTTCCAAACATTAACAAGCGGCAGGCCGTCACTTCTTATGAGCTGCTGCCCATCTGTGTCGGTGATTATTACATTGTTGTGATCTTTCAATATGGAATTAGTATTTATTATTAGTCGTTCCATATCGGAATTGCGCCGTTCGGCCGGATTAGATAAATAATGTTTCGCCATTGGAGTTGCTGCCAAAACGCGCAATATATAAAAATTTTTTTCATATAATTCTGAAATTTTCTCCTGCACAATTCGATTTCGCAATGCGCCATCTTTTTCCATATTTTGCTGCATATCAGAAATCATATTTGCAGCGTTAATTCCTATAGCAATTACGAGTGGAATGGCACTCATAAGCAGGAGAAGTGCTAATAATTTTGTTTTAAAACTAACTGATAATTTCATGTAAAGTCCTATCTAATTATAAAGTTTAATTAATTCAATTATTAAAGGTCAACCATTAGATACTATATTATTTTATAGTAACTAAACAAATATTGCGTACTTGTTTTTAACTTAGATAATTGTATAATCTTAGTATAAATTAAAAAATTTACTTGAAAGGTTGTTATAAAATGAAAATAAAAATTTGGTCAGATTATGCTTGTCCATTTTGCTACATTGGTGAAAAACGTCTTGAAAAAGCTCTTGCCGAAGTAAAAAACGGCGATAAAATCGACATTGAATTTAAAAGTTTTGAACTTGATCCAACCGCAAGCAATGATGTGGTATCTGATACTGTCAGTCGTTTTGCTCAAAAATATGGAATGACAAAAGAAGAGGCCGCTCATCGCATTGAAGCAATTTCAATGATGGGCAGACAGGAAGGCATCGACTTTAAATATGCGACGACTCGTTACACCAATACTTTTGATTCATTAAGACTGACCAAACTGGCTCAGCTGCGCGGCCACGATGAAATCATAAACAGATTATTTGACGCATATTTTACGAAAAATCTTGAACTTAGTGATCATTCTGTCTTGAAGAATATAGCCGTTGAATGTGGTCTTGATGCTGTCGAAGTTGACGAGGTTTTACAAAGCGACAAATACGCTGCTGAAGTTCGTGCAGATGAATACGAAGCGGCAGAATATGGTATTCACGGCGTTCCGTATTTTATCATTAACGATAAGTATACGCTTTCCGGTGCACAGCCAACTGACGTTATTAAACAAGCGATTGAAGATGTTATGTCAGAAGAAGCTGCCGATGAATTAAACGGTATGACTTGTGGTCCAAATGGCTGCAGACTGAGCGTTTAATAATTAGTCTTCTTGTTCGTGTGCCCATTTGCGAACGTCGGACAGAGCCTCGACTAATTTTAAACCTTTTTCGGTCAGTGAATACTCGACGTGAGGTGGCACTTCGTCAAAAGATGTACGTTTAACAATGTCATCTGATATAAGATTTTTCAAGATTTTAGACAGCATTAAATCAGTGATTCCAGGCAATTCGCGCTTTAACTGATTAAATCGAATTGTCTTATAATCATAGATAATCCATATGAGCTTGATTTTCCACTTTCCGCCGAGAATATTAACAGCATATTCCAGCGGACAGTTTTTATTGGCAAATTTTGTTTCCATAATAAATAATTCTATGATAAACTATAACAAATATCAAAAACGAAGGTGATTATATGGTTCTTCAAGTTGAAGTTCACGGCATATTTGCAACAAATTCATATTTTTATATTAACGACGAAACTAATCACGGATTTTTAATTGATCCAGGTGCTGAGGCAGCGAAATTGCTGCAGATTATTGACAATAAAAAATTAACGATTGAGAAAATTTTACTCACGCACGGGCATTTTGATCACACCGGCGCAGTCAACGAATTACAACAACAACTAAAAATACCAGTATGTATTCACAAAAATGGTCGACAATACGTTGAAAATCCTGTCTGGAATTTGTCACAAGCATTTGGTTTTGTGATAAAACTTGACAATGTAACATATCTTGATGACAACAGCGTTATCAGCCTGAGCGTAAATCCAGACTTTAATTTAAAATTGATTCATACACCTGGACATACCACAGACAGCGCGATTTATTATAGTGCAAAAGATAATTTCGCTTTCGTCGGAGATTCAATCTTTTTAGGCAGCTATGGCAGGACAGACTTTCCTGGCGGTGACGAGCAGATTTTATTTGACAACATAAAAGAAAAAATTTTGACTCTGCCTAATGATACGATTCTTCTATCTGGTCATAGTGATCCGACCACTGTTGATATAGAAAAAAATCGCTCGTGGTATAACTGAACAATTAACAATAGATAAATAGTTTAGTCCCAATTCCTCATTCCTAATTCACAATTCCTAATTGATTATTAATCATCGTATCCGTTGACAATCCAGTCGAGTTTGCCGCTTCTTGGGTGAAACATCAGCCCATGAACCTTGACATCTTTTGGAATCAATGGGTTATATCTTATGTGTGCAACCACTTTTTCAACATTTTCTTCCGGCTTGCTGAATCCGTCCGCCCATTCTTTAAGCTCTTTGTCAATCATTTTTATGGCATCGGCAGAAATACCGCGATCAATCATCGCCTTAGTCAAACTTTGTGAGGTCGTCTTTGCCATTCCACATTCATAATGGCCGATAATCGCAATTTCTTGCACACCAAGTTCATAAATGCAGACAAGCAGACTGCGAATCGTTGAATCAAATGCATCGACAATAACGTTGCCAGCAGTCTTTATAACTTTGACATCTCCACGTTTTAAACCAAGTGCCGGTGCCATAAAGTCAACAAGACGAGTATCCATACAAGTTACAATTGCCAGATGTTTTTTCGGCAGCTTACTTTGGTGGTGGTCTTCACCGGTGTAATCGACAGGTGGATTAGCACAAAAACTTTCGTTAGCTTTCATCATTTCTTCAATAACTTTCATCAGACTATGCCTCCTGTTAAAAATAACTAACGGGTAATGTAAAATGGGTATAATTAATAAAATTGGAAATACCCATTAAACACTACCCATTAAATTAATGATGTAATTTCTTGACTTCGTCTAACAAATATTCATTTAAAATCTTAATGTAGGTTCCTTTCATTCCAAGAGATTTAGACTCAATGACACCAGCAGATTCAAATTTCCTAAGTGCATTTACGATAACGGAACGAGTAATGCCGACGCGGTCGGCAATTTTTGATGCTACAAGCAAGCCCTCCGTTCCATTTAATTCGTTAAAAATGTTTATTGCCGCTTCTGCTTCAGAATAAGAAAGAGTTGCCAGTGCAATTTGCACCGTCGCCTTTTTGCGGGCTTCAAATTCCAACTTTTCGGTATGATCTCTGAGCATTTCCATTCCAACTACTGTTGCACCGTACTCGGCAAGTAGAAGGTCATCATCGGTAAAATCATCATTGTAGCGTGCAATAATCAATGTGCCTATTCTTTCACCAACACCATAGATTGGTACAATAGTAGTATTTTTACCGTCGAAAAGGCATTTCTTGCCTTCTTCATAGGCACACATTCCGGTTTTAGTCCTGCGATTTGGAAGAGTCTCGTCTATGCGGTTGAGCCAGTTTACATATTGTCTTGGGAAACGTCCGCGACGAATGACTTTATCAACCATTAAATCACATTCAAAATTATCAATGAAAGCGTAACCAAAGATTTCCCCCTTTTTACTTGTGATATAAACGTTTGCGTCAAGTATGCTGCTGAGGACTTTAGATATACCGTCATACTCAACTGTTTCCGAGCGTTGGAGCAGTTTGTTGATCTTGCGCGTCTTTTCCAATAACATCGTCATAAGCAGTCTCCTCTTCAAAATATTTTGTTGCGATTTGTCCATTGCTCTTATCGTACCACATTTTTGAAATAAATAATAGATATTTTCAGAATTTTTTTTAAAATTTTATTAAACATTTTTAAATTATTTATAAATTACAAAATAAATTGTGACAAGTCGTGATTTTTGGCAATATCTTTGAGACGTTTATCAACGTATTCTGCATCAATCACTACCTCTGTATTTCCGGCTTTTGCCATTTCCGGTGCCTCAAATGAAATTTCTTCAAGCAGTTTTTCAAGCAGTGTATGGAGTCTGCGTGCACCAATATCTTCTGACTGTTCGTTGACATCGTAAGCCATCTCAGCAAGTCGGCTGATTGCCTCATCTTTAAATTCCAGTGTTAAACCTTCAGTCGCAAGCAACGCTTTATATTGCTTAATGAGCGCATTTTGAGGTTCAGTGAGAATTTTTTCAAAATCTTCTTTTTGAAGCGATTTTAACTCAACGCGAATTGGAAATCTGCCCTGCAGTTCCGGTATTAAATCCGACGGCTTTGCCATATGGAAGGCGCCGGCTGCGATAAAGAGTATATGATCCGTTTTAACCGGTCCATATTTTGTCATAACGGTTGAACCTTCGACGATTGGCAGAATATCGCGTTGTACGCCCTCACGTGATACGTCCGGTCCAGATGAACTGCCTTTAACGGCAACTTTATCAATTTCATCTAAAAATACGATACCGCTGTGCTCAGCCAGTTTAACTGCCGTTTCGCCGACTTCTTCCATATCAATGAGCTTTTCGGCTTCTTCTTGTTCAAGAATTTTACGCGCAGCTTCGACAGTGACTTTGCGCTTTTTAAAACGCTTCGGAATCAAAGAGCCAATCATATCCTGAAGGTTATCGCCCATACCCTCAAGGCTTGAACCGGAAAACATTCCAACCATAGGTTTAGCTGAATCGGCAACTTCAAGTTCAATGATCTCATTTTCAAGTTTGCCGCTTTCCAAACGTTTACGAACAAACTCACGACCTGGTTTTTGAGCATTATCAGCATTGTTATCCGTTTCCTGGTCATCTTCTGCATTGCCAAAGAGTTTACCAAGTGGACTCTGCGCTCTTTTTGGTTCAGGAACAAGAATATCAAGCAATCTTTCATTTGCCATACGTACAGCTTTTTCTTTAACTTCTTCAGTACGCTGCGCTCTAACCATTCGCACTGAAGTCTGTGCCAAATCGCGAATTATAGATTCAACATCGCGGCCAACGTATCCAACTTCAGTAAATTTTGTGGCTTCGACTTTTATAAATGGTGCCTTGACTAATTTAGCAAGGCGGCGGGCAATTTCTGTTTTACCAACACCAGTTGAACCAATCATCAATATATTTTTAGGTATAACATCATCTTGCATATCTGTTGATAACTGACGACTTCTCCAACGATTGCGCAGTGCGATTGCAACTGATCTTTTGGCGTCCGTCTGTCCAACAATGTGTTTATCGAGTTCTGCCACAATTTCTTTTGGCGTCTGTTCATTTACGCCCATAGTTTTGTCAATTTTACTAAGTTCCATTAATTATTTCCTCCAAAAAATTAAAATGATATGATTTTTCATTATACATAATTTATTTAACATCTTCAAATATATCAGCCAGGCTAACTTCAAAATCATCATATAATGAGACCTTGATTGCAAATTTAACTTCTGCTTTTTCTTCGTCGGTTAATTTGTCCCATTCGTAGTCTTTATATATTGGATAAACATCGTCCAGCACAAATTTGCCGTCTTTAAGCAGATAAACTTCAACGGATTTATCACCAGGAGAGACAATCCAATATTCTTTAACGCCATATCTTTCATAAGCGTAGAATTTTTCCATACGGTCGCGCCGCGCAGTTGACGGCGAAGCAACCTCAACAACTAAATCTGGCGTACCGTAGATGCCATTATCTTCAACAATATCAGGATTGCAAACGATTATTACATCTGGCACAAAATTATCTTCTTCACTAAAGTAAACATCTGTTTCATTAAATGATTCACAAGTTTTGCCTTTAAGATAGCGATTAAAAAGGCCAACTATGTTTCGTTCGATTCTTGTATGATTAACGCTTGGACGCGCCATCATATAAGTTCGTCCATCAATTAACTCATAGCTTGCATCATATTTATAAGCCAAATTACTCATCTTTGTAACACCACCTAAACTAATGAGGAATGAGAAATTAGGAATTATGAATAGGAGAGACGATAATTAATTCCTCATTCAGCATTCCTAATTCATCATTAAATCAATTAGAGTTCCTCGACAATAATATTTTGGTTGGTATATACACAAATGTCAGCGGCAATTGAAAGAGCTTCTTTGGCAATTTCAGGTGCCGTTAAATCGTTGGCGTGCTTGACAAGTGCCCGACCTGCTGCCAAAGCATAGAAGCCGCCAGAACCAATCGCCGCAATATCTCCATCTGGTTCAATTACTTCGCCGCCGCCGCTCAACATTAAAATCGTGTCTTTGTCGGCAACTAATAACAAAGCTTCCAATTTGCGAAGGATTTTATCCATTCGCCAATCTTTGGCAAGCTCAACTGCTGCACGCTGTAAATGACCGTGATGCGTTTCGAGTTTTGCTTCAAACTTTTCAAATAGTGTGAACGCATCAGCAACTGAACCGGCGAATCCGGCGATAACTTTATCGTGATAAAGCCGACGCACTTTTCTTGCCGTTGATTTCATTATAGTATGTTCACCAAAAGTAACCTGTCCGTCGCCGGCAATTGCAGTCTTGCCATCTTTGCGTACAGCGACTATTGTTGTTGCGTGAAATTCCATTTTATCATCTCCAATTAAAATAAAGATTTATTGTCATTAACAAATGTATCAATTTTCATTGAAACATAATATTCTATTTTAGCCGATTTTATTAATTTTGCAAAGAAATTTTTTATAAAAACATATAATTTTATAAATATTAATGACACAAGGCTTTAAATTTGATACAATACAATCATAAATAATAATTAATGGAGTGATATTAATGACAATTTATGAATTTAAGGTAAAGCCAAATGGCGGCAGAAGGAAGACGCTTGCTGGTTACAAGGGCAAAGTTCTTCTCATTGTCAACATCGCAAGTAAATGCGGTTTCACACCTCAGCTCGAAGGCTTACAAAAGTTGTACGACCAATATAAAGATAAAGGCTTGGAAATTCTCGGCTTTCCGTGCAATCAGTTTGCCGAACAGACACCTGGCACTAATGAGGAAGTGCAAAACTTCTGCCGTTTGAATTACGGAGTTACATTCACAATTTTTGAAAAAGGCGATGTACGCGGCGAAACGGCTAATCCTTTATTTAAATATCTCGTCGAACAACAAGGCTTTGGTGGATTTAATACGCTTCATCCAACTGCTGCACCTTTGATGAAGGCACTGGAAGAAAACTTTCCAGAATATCTTGAGGGCGACGACATTAAATGGAATTTTACTAAATTCTTAGTTGATCGTAAAGGCAATGTGGTTGCACGTTTTGAACCAACAACTAATCCTGAAGATATGGCATTTGAAATTGAAAAATTACTTTGATGTATATAATCTTGATTGTGGCCCTAAAGGAATTTGATAAATTAGCAGGATTTTTTCATTAAATGAGGAATTATGATTTATGAAATTATATTTTTATATAGTTTGTAATTCCTTATTTTTTAGTTGCCAGACTTAATTTTATGGAGTGATGTGTTTGGCGTTTTTTCTTATAGTTCCGAGTGTAATGGTTGTTGCTATTTTTCTTACGCACACTATTGCTGAACGGCTGCACTGTAAAGTCAGATATTCTTCTTTAGTTTTATGTGCAGTTATGTCATTTTTGATAAATTATGCGGCAATTGAAATGTCAACTTACTTAGATAAGTGGCACTATATTAGGCTTGGCGTTTTGATTCTAGTCGCTTCAATTATTGTGACGGCAGTAAATAAATTTCTTATTAAAAATGATATAGATTTACAACAATTGGATTTATCAAATAATGTGACTTCTAAACCAGAATTAAACGAAAATAAATTAACGGAGTCCATTGAAGATATAAAAAATGATGGCGAATCTAATACAACATTAACTGACACTTCTACAGTTGAAACTGAATTAAAAGCTGAAGAAGTCAGTTCAGAAACTACCATTTCTAAACCGCCGGTTAATATATCCAAAAAAGAGAATAAGTTGCCGGATAAAGTCATAACAGACGAAAAATCAACTGATACAAAAATTGTCAGTGCTACTTTAAATAAAAAAGTAACAGATGTCAAAACTGATGAATCGAATAAATCGGATAAACCGTCGGCGACAAAAACTCTTGTAACTGACAAAAATAAGACTAATATTAAAACTGAAAGTAAACCAAAACAGGAGGCTAAGTCAAAGCCGGATATTAAGCCAACGACAGATATTAAGTCAAAGGTTGATGATAAATCGGCATCTAATGACAAGCCTAAACTGGATACTAAACCTAAACCAATTGCTAAGTCAAACGCTGATGACAAGCCTCAAATAAGTATCACCAAAACGGATAATGCTAAATCAAAAATTGAGGATAAGCCATTAGCTGGCAGCGTTGATAATAAACCAAAGATTAGTGTTAAAACAACTGTTGACAATAAAGTTGATAATAAGATTCAGCCTGAGAAAGTAGTAATAGTTGACAATAAACCAAAGAATAATAAACCAATTATTAATGTTGAACAAAGTATTGATACATTAACAAAAACTGATAAATCAGATGACATTGATGCTCATCTTGGTTCATTAGATGATATATTAGATTATGCTTACTCACAAAAAGCTGAGGGCAATATAAAACAGGCAATACTTGCTTATCAGAGAGCACTTGAACGCTATAAAAATGATGATTACGCACCATTTATAGCAATTGATCTCGGTAATATTTATAAAGAACAGGCAGCTTATTCAAAGGTGATAAAAACTTACGAAGAAGCTCTAAAATTGCCAGTTGTCTTACGAAACAGCGATACTTACAAAGAATTTTCAAAAAATCTGGCATATTTGCGAGTGGTTCAGACAGTGCTCATAAAACATCGCGCATTGTCAACGCCGTTCAGTAAAATATCAGCTCAGTATATGCGCGAAATAGATAATGAGTTTAAAGCTGCTCAGATGAAAATTAATCGCTCACGATTTTAATTATGGTACTTGACTAATATTTTTGATTAATCGCCGCCGCACACTCGCGATTTTAATCGTGAGTTAGGCGGCAAAACGCTTGCGTTTTAATCTTTCTTGTGTTACAATCTAAATGGTAAATGTCAGACGTAGAGATATAGACTTCCTTCGGGCGGCACTAACCGCGCTTTTTACCTTTAAATCCTTACTGGTGACAGTAGGGTTGAGCGTTTGGGCAAAAGTTCCCGAACGACTTAGCAGAATCACGCGCACCTGGATTCTGTGTTTAGTCTACTTGCGGTACTTAGAGTTTAGGTTTTAAGCAACTGAGGGCAGACCGTATGACAGACAGGCAGTCCGTCGATTAAAAAGACGGAAGCACTCGACTTTTAGTCGGGTGAGGATTCACTAGTAGTGAGTGATCTATTTTTAATATTT
>JAFUTM010000212.1 GCA_017484235.1 Selenomonadaceae bacterium | reverse complement strand
ATCGTTTTTGCCATTCCAGTCGAGTTTGCCGCTCGTCAACTTAGCACCGTCACTGGTCGTGACCGCGATGCTGCCCTCAACGTGTATATTCTGATCTTCATTTGTATAATTGCAAGTATCAGCGTGCAATTCAATGGATCTGCCGTCCGTCTGATTGAGCTGCCCAATTACATTGCCCTCAAGCAGTACATTTTTGCTGTCGTTTTCATAATTTCCGTGATTTGCTTTCAACTCAATGGTCTTGCCATTCTCCTGATAAAAATGGCCAATCGGATTTATGAGTTCTGCATTTTGAGTTGCCAGATCAACTATAACTTTTTCAGCAGTTAAATCCCAAATTTTTACTCCGTTTACCTCTTCACTGATTGTGTTACCTTCATACTCCATAGTTTTAGGCGGCTCAACTTTATTAAGAGGCGGCGGCGAATCTGGTGTCGTCTGTACAACCCAAATAACAACACCAATAAAAAATAATCCAAATATCGCAAGTAATATCTTTCCATTTGTACTCATTGTCAATTAATCAGGAATCACAAATTAAAAACAAAAACCAAACTCCAATTCATAATTCCTCATTCCTCATTCCTAATTATTTTCGTTTTGCCGTGATGCTTGTTTTTGTTTTGCATTTCCGGCGGTGTATTCCAGCGTTTTTGAAACCATAGCCATTGAGTTGGATTTTCACGAATGATTTTTTCAAGTATGCGAGTCATCTTTTCAGTGAATTTATATAAATCCTCGTCCGTATTGCCGTTATCTTCATATCGCATAACTTCACCAATTACAACTTTGTGCCTGCCATTTGGCTGACGAAGAATAAACGCCGGAAGCACAGGAGACCTAAACTTCCGCGCAAAGACCGCTGGTCCCATAGGCGTAGAAGCGGTCTTACCTAAAAATTCAATAAATGCGCCGCCAGGTCCGCCGTCCTGATCTGCAAGAAAACCAAGTATCTTGCCCTTCTTGAGCGCACGGCCGGCAGCAAGCAGTTCACTCGTACCACGATTGAAAATCTCAACATTAATCGTTGCACGCAAGTCATCAAGCACTCTCGAATACTCAGCATTGGGCTGCAGTTTAGCAATAGCCGTAACCGGCAGATCATTCAAAGTAAATGATGCGGACAGCCATTCCCAAGTGCCAACGTGTCCGGTTAATACGACGACGCCGTGACCTTCGGCAAGTGCATCTTTCATTCGTTCAAGGTGGTCAATCTCAATATATTCACTGAGATTATTTTTATTTAAATTCGGCATATACAATATATCCAAAACGTTCCTTGCCAGATTTACAAATGATGCGCGGACAATAACTTTAGCTTCTGCTTCTGACACATTTAACGCAGGCATCATCTGTTGTATTGCACGCTGCCGCTGTTTTTTGATTAACAGGTAGTATAAATTGCCCAAAATTTTGCCAATAAAAAGCAATGCGTCATAAGGCAGACAACGAACCAGCCTGCTTAATAACATCAGCGACTTATAAAGCATTGCGTTACACTTCCTTATTAGATATGTAAAATTAAATTAAATTAAATTAAATGGTATCATACATTCAATTATATATCATAAAATTCAATTACCAGCCTCTATAGTGAAATTCATATTTATCTTCTTCAGCTTGAGCGTCCATTTTATGTATGCGTGCCAAATTAGTTTGCAACTTTTCAGGCGTCATATTAAGAGCACGGCTGATTATATCCATTAGGCCATATTCCTTTGAAATACTCAATCCGGTTTGAATGACATTTTTATATTCAACTGTACGTCGCAACAGATCATCTTTATATTTTTGTTTAAATGTCTCAGCTATACTGTTAAAAACTTCAATAGGAATTCGCCGTGACTGTTCAGGTGTCAACCCGGCTTTCAGTGCAGATTCAATCATGCAACTAAGTGCAATATATGAAATAGTACTTTGTGCAAAAATCATTCTCCAAAGTTTTTCAAATTCGTCTTCATTCTTCACTTCGATTAAAGTGCCAAGCGATTCCACTAAAAATTTTGCAAGCAGAGACGTATCCATAGGAGATATCGAGCCGCAGCAATATGTGCCGACATTAGTACCGCTAATCGCTGATAAATTAACAGCAAGGCGCATAACCGGATGATCTGGAAAATATTGTTCAATTTGCGCAATTTTAAGATAAGGCGTAATGGAAGCAATTAAAGTATCTGGTGCTACTTTACCGCGTATTTTGCCCACAAGATCAGGAATGTCAGCAGTATCGGTCACATCAACTGCAAGTACAACAACTTTTGCCTTAGATACAAAAGAATTATAATTTGTCGTCGCTCTAATTTGATATTTATTCATGAGTTGTTTACAGCGTTCAACGTTTTTGCCCAAAATATAAAAATCATCAGGTGAATCACCTTTATGACGAATCAAGGCGTGGAGAAATATTTCAGCCATAAGACCGGAACCGATAAACACTTTGTTAAAACTTTCATTTCGCACGATTATTTATTCCGTTAAAGAAAACTTATAAAAAGTTGCAACTTTTATGTTCCTTTTCCTGCTTCTTAGAATCCGATTTTGCCGCTAATCCTTACGAATCAGCAGGCTACTTTCATTTGGTTTAATTCTCCACAGGCTTTTCTTTTAGTTGGTCGTGCTTTTTCTCTTCGTTTAAATATTTTCGTTAATCGAAGTTGATAGGCTTGACCTGATAAAAGATCCGCAGTAACGTCTGCGTATTCATTTTTATCGACTTTCGCCGTTAATTTTCAAATTTATTGCTGCTTGTAAGTCTCTGTCAATCACATTGCCACATTGCGGACAGTGATATATTCTTTCTTTCAGTTTCAAGTCTTTTT
>JAFUTM010000211.1 GCA_017484235.1 Selenomonadaceae bacterium | reverse complement strand
TTACAATTGCACGTTTTATTGATGGATCATCTGCCGGTTTATTTACTTTGTTTTCCTTTTTACGTAAATTTTCTATCGCCTGTCTGATAGCTGCATCTTTTGACGCCATATAATTTATCGATCCTCTCTTTTGCAACTTCTAAAGTCTTACTTCGACGTTCAATGAAATTTTCCTTCATATATAAATTTAGATTATTTATTATACATTATCAAGTATACATTATCAAATGAATTTTTAATGAAAATTTTTTATAATTTTTGCAGGAATTTTTCATTATATACAGAAATTTAAAATAAAGGTGATTTGATGATCAATTTTAAACACTTATCCGTTATGGCAGATGAAACGGTTAATTTAATTGTAACTAATCCGCACGGCACTTATGTTGACTGTACGCTCGGTGGTGCTGGTCATTCATTAAAAATTGCAGAACATCTTGAACCAAATGGATTGATTATCGGTATTGATCAAGATACAGATGCAATTGCTGCAGCTGAGGAACGTTTGCAAAATGTATCGTGTAATGTTAAACTTATTCACGATAATTTCAGTAGACTTGATGCAATTTTAGATGATTGCGGCATTGATAAAGTCGATGGAATTTTATTTGATCTTGGCGTTTCATCTCATCAAATTGATACGGTAGAACGCGGCTTTTCTTATATGCACGATGCGCCGCTTGATATGCGTATGGATACGACAAAAAGTTTTACTGCACTAAATGTGGTAAATGATTATGACGAAGACCGGCTGTATAAAATTTTTCACAATTATGGCGAGGAGCGATTTTCCAGACGAATTGCCAGAGCTATAGTTGAGGCACGGAAGGAGAAAAAGATTAATACAACTGGCGAACTGGTAAAGATTATTGAAAAATCTATACCACATATTAACAAAACAAATCAAACTAATCAAAAAATTGGTCATCCGGCTAAAAGAATTTTTCAGGCAATCCGAATCGAAGTCAACAATGAACTTGGCGTTCTTGAAGGTGCGATTACTACTGCGGTTAAGCGTCTCAAAATCGGTGGACGCATTGTTGTTATAACTTTTCATTCATTGGAAGATCGTATTGTGAAGACGGCGTTTAAAACTTTTGCAACGGGCTGCATATGTCCAAAAAGTTTGCCTGTCTGCGTGTGCAATCATAAGGCAGAAATTAAATTGATCGGTAAATCCATTACTGCGACGGAAGCTGAACTTAAAAATAATTCGCGTGCCAAAAGTGCCAAACTTCGTGCTGCTGAAAAAATTTTAGACATTTAATCGTTGAAAGAAGGAATTTATATGCAAACTAAAAATAACAAAAAGCTATATGATTCACCGGAGACTTCAGATTATTATAATCCGTATGATTTCAGCAATGTAAATTATAACCCAGAACCTAAGAAGACACCGCTTAGACTTATTCACAGTCGGCCAAAACTGGATCGTCATCTTCGTTCACGGTGTCAAATAGCGTTTATAATTATTTCTATTTTAGCGATGTTAGTTACAATTCGCAGCGGCATAAGTGCCAGTCGCGGTTATGCTCTTGTTGCGACACAAAATCAGGCACAGCAGCTTGAACAGGAAAATGAGCGACTCCGCATTGAAATTGCTAAATTAAAGTCACCTCAAAGAATCAACCAGATTGCCTCTGAGGAGTTAGGTATGGTCGTTCCCAAAAAGATGTATTTCTCTCACGAAAGATAGATTTTGCCATAGATAGATTTAAGGCGGTGGATCATTAACGATTGCCACCGCCTTTAAGTTTAGATTAATTTATTTATGTGTTGTGAGGGCTACGTTTTTACTGACTTAAAATAAATTTATATTACGAATTTTTACGGAGTACTACGGCACTGCGAGCTGGAATGTAGAGTTTAAGCCAGCCTTTACCGTCTCCCTCATACATTGGATCGTCATTGGTGAAATGTGTAATGGAATCATCGGCAAAGCCAAATCCGCCGAAATCTTTAGAATCGCTGTTAAGAACTACATTGTAAGAGCCTTTTGGAACGAGGAAACCATAATCGGTAAATGAGCGGGCAGGTGACCAGTTAAAGACGAAAATCAAATTTCCGCGCATGAAAGCCATAATTTGATCGCCTTCATTTACCCAAATCTCTTGTACAGGAGTTTTCTCGAATTTGTCAACACTCTTAATAGCTTTAATCATTTCACGGTCAAAGTCGCCAAGCCAATGATAGCACAATTCGTGATTGTCAACAAGATTCCACTGACGACGAGCATATTTGTAAGACCAGCCGTTGCCTTCACGTGGAAAGTCAATCCACTCAGGGTGACCGAACTCATTGCCCATGAAGTTGAGATATCCACCGTTGATCGTAGAAGCGGTTACCAAACGGATCATCTTGTGCATTGCTATGCCGCGACGAGCCATTTCGTTTTCGTCACCTTTCTTGAAGTGCCAATACATGTCAGCATCAATCAGACGGAAAATAATTGTCTTGTCGCCAACTAATGCTTGATCGTGACTTTCAGCATAGGATATGTTCCGCTCTTCTTTTCTGCGATTGGTCATCTCCCAGAAAATATCGCGTGGGTTCCACTGCTCATCGCTCTTCTCTTTAATCATCTTAATCCAGTAATCAGGTAATCCCATTGCAAGACGATAATCAAAGCCTAAGCCGCCATCTTCAAATTTTGCTGCAAGACCAGGCATACCGGACATCTCTTCTGCAATCGTTATAGCAGTTGGTTTGACTTCGTGAATGAGCTGGTTAGCAAGTGCAAGATAGCAAAGAGCATTGTCATCTTGTCCACCGTTGAAATAATCGCCATATCCACCGAAGTCGACGCCCAAACCGTGATTATAGTACAACATAGATGTTACACCATCGAATCTGAAACCGTCGAAGTGATATTGCTCAAGCCAATATTTGCAGTTTGAGAGCAAGAAATGTATTACATCATCTTTGCCATAGTCAAAGCACAGAGAATCCCATTGATTATGCTCGTGACGTGCGCCTGGATAAAAGAACTGATTCGGATCGCCGCAGAGATTGCCTAAACCTTCAACTTCATTCTTTACCGCGTGGCTGTGAACCAAGTCCATAATTACAGCAATGCCCATACTATGAGCAGTATTGACTAAATCTTTGAGTTCTTCCGGCGTTCCAAAACGTGAACTCGCTGCGAAGAATGAACTTACGTGATAGCCGAAGCTGCCATAATATGGGTGTTCTTGAATTGCCATAACCTGAATGGCGTTGTAACCGGCTTCCTTAACACGTGGCAGGATATTCTCTTTAAATTCGGTATAAGTGCCGACTTTTTCCGCGTCCTGTGCCATACCGACGTGACATTCATAGATGAGCAGTGGATCAACGTCTGGTTTAAAGCCGCTGTCACTCCAGTTAAAGGCCTGATCCGGATTCCAAATTTGGGCTGAGAAAATCTTAGTTTGTTCATCTTGTACGACACGTGTTGCCCACGCCGGAATACGTTCGCCGCTGCCGCCATTCCAGTAAACCTTCATCTTATAGAGGTCGCCGTGTTTCATTGCCTTTTCTGGAAGAATAATCTCCCAATTGCCAGTGCCTGGTACTTCTTTAAGACGGTAGGCTTCTTCTTCTTTCCAGTTGTTAAAATCGCCAATCAGAAAGATTGTGGTAGCATTAGGTGCCCACTCACGGAAGACCCAGCCGTTATCAGTCTTGTGCAGACCGAAATAGAGGTGACCGCTTGCAAACTCAGAGAGAGACATCTTGCCATTTTGTGTAAGTTTGTTGATCATCCACGCAGCGTGATCGTGACGACCACGAATAGCGTTTTCGTATGGTTCCAGCCAGGAGTCTTGAGCCACTAACCCAATATGATTTTCATTTGCCATAGATTTTTGTTGCAATATACCAGAAATTTATTCTGATTTCTACAACACTACCCTCCGTTCTGAAATAAATTTATAACAACTTCATTATAACACAAATGTGAAAAAGAAACGAGTAAATATTAAAAATTTTTTAAAAATTTTATAAATAGCGCACGATTCCATTATCTATAGCATTTAAATGAAAAGTTTTCAAGTAAAAAATTCAACGTCAATATCAGCTTCACCATTGACGATTGATTGGCCGTCATATAAAATGTTAGCATTAATCAACTTGTCGACAATATTTGAAATTTATTTTTCTGGATAATTCCAAAATCTTTCATAATGATAATCGTCAATAAATGCATTGCAGGATTTTTAATAAATAACACTCATCGAAATATTCTTATGTGTAATGCTACTACTCTATAATGGAAATGCAAAAACGACACCACGAGTGTGAATGTCGTTTTTGGGGAAAATAATGCAGATAACTTTGCGTTGTTTATTATTGCTTTTCCAGTTCTGCTACTTCTACATTTTCTGCTTTGATTTTAATTTGGTAAAAATCACTAGATGTATAATCAAGCATTTCGAGAATGCCGATTATTAATTGATTATTAACATCTATATCAACATCTAATATCTCATTATCAAGATCATTCAATATTAAATCTCTATCTATGACATTACCTATATATTCAAAACATAAAACATTATTAAACTTTATAGTAATTAATCCATTTGATGATTCACCTTCTTTGTACCATTTTTGTGCCCAAAAGCAAAAATCAACTTTAATGATGAGGGACTTTTTTGAATAATCATATTTAATTTCTTCGATACCACTATCGTGTAGATAATATTTGTCTTTAAATTCGCATATTGTCATAAATTTATCTCCTTCTTTTGGGAAGAATATGTGACGCATCGGAACCCTTAGGAACAGGATTTCCATTTTTATCAAGATAACGATCTTTTTTACCAGTCATATTGGGATTATAAATGTGGTAGTGATTTTGCCCTTCAAAACCAGGCTTGCCTTTCTCTGCTGGATCAAATCGAATTCTTAGTTTTGTTAATTTGTGAAAAAATTCTCTTGATTTTGTACGTCCTAGTGCCGCTTCTATTACAAATTCAATCCAATCCTTTAAAAATTCAATATCCGGTTCAAATGGTAAATCATTAATAATATCAATGATATCTCCTAGTGTTCCGAAAAAACTATAACTTTTACCTTTACTCATTGTTACGTCTCTTTTCAAATACGAGGTGAATTTTACTTGGATAGGCAATAATGGGTATACCTTGTTGGCTATATTTTGCAAAGAATTTATCTTGGGCAGAACCATAAACCAATAT
>JAFUTM010000210.1 GCA_017484235.1 Selenomonadaceae bacterium | reverse complement strand
TATGCTTTTTCTACAGAAAATTGGAATCGACCTCATGCGGAGGTAGATTTTTTGATGCACTTATTTAGTGAATATCTGGAAAAAGAAAAACGTGAACTTAATGAAAATAATGTATGTATTCGATTTTTGGGCAGGATAGACGAATTATCGGAAACTTTACAAAATCAAATGTATGAAGCTGAACAGTTAATGGCTAAAAACAGTGGACTAAAATTTAATGTGGCAGCGAATTATGGCGGGCAAGACGAGATCATAAGGGCGACACAAAAGGTGGCCTCTCAAGTATTGTCCGGCGAAATCAACATTAGAGATATAGATTATAAATTATTTGAAGCTGCATTGGATACAAGTATTCCAGTAGATTTAATGATAAGAACCGGCGGCGATGTAAGATTGAGCAATTTTATGTTGTGGCAGTCTGCATACGCTGAGTTTTGGTTTACAAAAACTAACTTTCCAGATTTTACCAAAGAAGAATTTATCGAAGCTCTGATAGATTTTGGTAAACGCGATCGGCGTTTTGGAACGGTGAAATAGGAGCAGAATAATATTGATAATACGAATAATAAGCGGCATAATCGGTATACTCGTGGCAGCAGTGGTAATACAGTTAGGCGGTGCGGTATTTGCGATATTCGCAGCTCTGCTAAGTTTAATTGGCTGGCACGAATACTCTAATGCGATGGGCAAAAAAGGTATTTCAACAACATATATTATTGGCGCATTGATGCTTGTTCTGATGCTTGGCTGTGCGTGGATTGGCAACATTGCAGAACTTGTGGCGGTGTTGACAATTGGAACGCTTTTAATCTTTTTAATGACGGTTATACTTTATGGAAATATAAGACCGACCGATGCCTGCGTCTCAGCAGCAGGTGTTTTATATATAGGGTTGCCACTAGTACATTTGATATTGTTAAGATTTATTAGTCCTGAACAATTAAGCAATCAACTAAATAATCTAAATTCAATTAAGAATATAGATTCATCATTAGTTGGCATAAATATTGGAGAAGCCTTAAATACACTAACCAATTTAAATTTTGATGTTGGAAGTGCGCTGATATGGACGCTCTTTATATGTACGTGGTCAAGTGATACTTTTGCATATTTTGTTGGAACGGCAATAGGTTCACACAAGTTGGCAAGTGCCATAAGCCCTAAAAAAACTATCGAAGGTTTTATCGGTTCCATAGTCGGCACTACGGCAATGGCAATATTGATTGGACACGTTTTATTTTCATTTCCACTTGTTGAAATGGCAGTGATAGGATTTTTAATGTCAATATTTGCGACGCTCGGCGATTTAGTGGAATCTGTTATAAAGCGGTTTGTCGGAATAAAAGATTCAGGAATGATGCTGCCAGGTCACGGTGGAATGTTGGACCGGTTCGATAGTATTTTTTACACTGCGCCTATATTCTATTATTGCGTAATTATATTCGGGCTGATTTAAAATTGAAGGTGTGATTATTTTGACGCAGCGGACTAAAGATCTTGGTAAAGCGGGCGAACATTTTGCCGCAAATTTCCTACAGAATAATGGATATAAGATTTTAGTGCAAAATTTTCGTATTCGCCGTGCTGAGATTGACATCGTTGCCGAAATTAACGATACTATTATTTTTGTTGAAGTAAAAACTCGAACGGGCAATGCCTTCGGTCTGCCTGCTGAGGCGGTTGACATTCATAAGCAGAAGAAGATTATTACTGCCGCAATGAGCTTTTTGCAGAAATATGATCTTTTTAATAAATTATGCCGTTTTGATGTCATAGAAGTTTTTGCCAACGACAATAAGAATTTTTATGGTTGGAAAGTTAATCACATTAAAAATGCATTTGAAGTAACAGAATACTAAATTAGTTGTTTAATATTTTCAACAAACGAACAGGAGACGATTACATTAATGATAATTCTGGCTTCGGGCTCACCGAGACGTGAAGAACTTTTAAAAAAAATTTGTAAAGACTTCATAATACACGTTAGTGATACTGAAGAATTTACTGACGCGGCTTCTCCGAGTGAACTCGCCCTTGAGAATGCAAAATTAAAAGCTGCTTCTGTAGCAAAAGACTTTCCGAATGATACAGTTATAGCTGCTGACACGATTGTTGCACTTGGCAATAAAATATTTGGCAAGCCTAAAGATTTTGATGATGCTTGTGCAATGCTTCGCAAGCTGTCTGGCAATATGCACGAGGTCACTACTGGTTTAGCAATAATCAAAAATGGTCAAATGTACACTGCGGCAGAGACAACGGAAGTTTATTTTGATGAGATGTCCGACGAACAAATATCAGATTATGTCAAGACTGGCGAGCCAATGGATAAATCCGGCTCATATGCATTGCAGGGCGGTGCGGCACCATATATAAAAAAAATAAACGGTGATTGGTCAAACTTCGTCGGTCTGCCTCTCTACCGTTTACGCAATTTGTTATCTAGTCTAAATTAGTTATTCATCAACATTAAGAGTTTGATACAATGAAGTTCTCATTGATGCGCGGTGCTCAGGCGTATCATTAATATACACTCCGATAAATGAAATGATGAACATTATGATACT
>JAFUTM010000209.1 GCA_017484235.1 Selenomonadaceae bacterium | reverse complement strand
GTCAACACTGCGCGGAAATATTTGCGTTATGTGTATCCTGGAAATTGTTAATAATGGAGATTGAAAATGTTTACTGGAATAATTGAAGAAATTGGCAGCCTGCACTCTTTTAGCAAAGGTGTAATAACTATTAATTGCAATAAAATACTCGACGACATAAAAATTGGAGACAGCATTTCGACTAATGGAATCTGTCTAACTGTGACAGCGTTTGATAAGACAACTAAAAATTTTAGTGCTGACGTTATGCCCGAAACAATTCGCCGAACGTCACTGGAAAGCCTCAAACGCGGTGATATTGTAAATCTTGAGCGTGCGTTAAAAGTAGACGACAGGCTCGGTGGCCATATTGTCAGTGGTCATATTGACGGCGTTGGCAAGATTAAATCCATAAAGCCGGAAGGTAACGCTTTTATTGTTACGATTGAAGCTGATAAAAATCTGCTGCGTTACATTGCTTCTAAAGGTTCAGTTGCCCTCGACGGAATGAGCTTAACTGTGGTTGATGTGAGCGATAGAGATTTCTCCGTTTCGCTGATTCCACACACTCGTGATGTAACTAACTTTAAACATAAAAATATTGGAAGTCTGGTCAATATTGAAACCGACGTGCTCGCCAAATATATTGAGCGGCTTATGAATTTTAATAATGGTGGAATTACAAAAGATTTTTTAACAAAAAATGGATTTTATAAATAATTTTACGGATGAGGTCGATGCAAATGAATGGAACTAACATTTCAACATTTATTAATTCTTTTAATTATCAAAGTGAGCCGTTAAACAAAACTCACAATAATGTCAACTATGACAAAAATAATGTTAATGACAATCAAGACGCTATTAAAATTTCGACAGAATCATACGCAATTCCGTCACAAATTAAAGCAGTTTCTGGTAAAGATACCGTTGACGTTACAAAAGTGGACAATAAGTTTATAATGCATTTTGATAATTCGGCAATATTAAGCAGGATTGTTCAACGTGGACACTTGGAAGTTGACGGCAATACTCTAACGCTTTCAGAAGAAACTAAGCAAAAATTATTATCAACTAATAAAAAAAGTTGAGGAAGCCAATGAACGCAATTTTATACAGGCATTGATGAAATACGAAGCATCTGTTGCAAAACAGCAGGCGGACGCATTTAAACAAATGGGCAACAAACAAAATCGCACACTTCAGACGGCTTCACGAATAATGCACGGTCGCAAAGTTTCTCAAGCTGATGAACAGGAACTGATGATGACAAATCCTGAACTTTATGCTATGGTAAAATCAGCTGCCCTTATGAAGAAACAACATCAAGATGATGAAGATGAAAAAATTTCACGACAAAATGACGAAGCCAGATTGCACGAAAGTCAACCGCAAAATTATACAAGTGCTGCATTGGATTACCAACGATTTGAAACTCAAATGGTTGTATCATTTGATGAAGCTGAATCACAAATACAATCAATCTCAGCAAGTCCAGTGGAATTTACAATGAACGGATATTAATTATCTACACGCGCCGCAATACTCCTAATTTTAGTTAAATAACCGAAACGTTCTGTTAATTGCAGGACGTTTTTTGTATACAACTATATAAATAATTTTATAGAAACTATAACTTTTAATGTATACAATAATACAACGGTTTAAGGTCTTTACATAACTTTTTTGTTATAGTACAATTACCATATCAGCTGATACAAATTTATTGCAAGGAAATAATTTAGGAGGACAATGTTATGAAAAATTTGCTGTATACAATTAAGGCGAACACTCCGAAAGAAGAAATTATTAAACAACTCCGTGAACACCCTGAGATTAAATTTGTGTCGCTCGTCGGAATTGATCTGGCTGGAAATGACACAGATGAAAAAATTCCAATGAAAATTTTTTTGAAAGACATCGACGAATTTTTTGCAGGAACGGCAGTTCAAACTGACGGCAGCTCGGTCGTACTGCCAGGTATCGCAACGTTGAATAATGCAAAAGTTGATATGCCTGTCGATCCTTCCGTAAACTGGTTCGTCGATTACAATTTTGAATATTTTGATGATGAAACCAATAAACCTGTTGGTACATTGCGTATACCAAGATTCCTCATTCACGAAGGCAAGCGCGTTGACTCTCGTGCTGTGTTGACGGATACGTT
>JAFUTM010000208.1 GCA_017484235.1 Selenomonadaceae bacterium | reverse complement strand
GAATAAATTGCAGAGCCAGGCTGTTGTCACTGCAAGCAAACTCATATGCGAACCGGAGACTGATAATATATGTACAATGCCGGTTGTAACAAACGATTCAGTAAGCTCCGGTTTTAGTCCTTCATAACCGCCAAACAACATCGCAAAGATTGCCGCTGCATCTTGATTGGACATAACTTGACGCATCGACTCTTTATAATGTTCACGAATTGAGGCCATTAACCTCATAAACTTAGTAAAGTAGGAGCCTTCGATATATTCAACCTCAACGCCCATTTTACCTGAGGACAGCGTTGCCGTAATGCCGTCGCTTTTAAGCTGAGTCACAACGTCAATCTGACCTGGATTGTTATAATTAGTTGGCTTGCGAAGATTGCCAAAAGCAGAAATTTTATAGCCAATCTCTGCGTCAGGAATTTTATTTTCAGAGTCATAGTGTGCATTTATATACATTCCGCCAGCTGCGGGCGTGCTTTCAGTGCCAGTTTTGATTGTCTCAACGTCAACAATGTAACGAACACTGTAAGTATTATCTGCGTTTAAAATAATACGTGGCTGTTCACGGATTGTGCCGCTGACGTAGACTTGATCGCCGGCAAAATTTGATATATCATTTGCCGGTAACACATTGACTGATTGAAATCTCAATAAGCCGAGCATAAAGAACAATATGCAAAACGGTATAAAAGTAAATTTATTGCTTTGCCACGTCATTAAAACTGCTGCAATTAATGCGACGACTGAGATGATAATTGCGATATTCATTGGCACGACAAAATTGTAAGCAAAAAAAATGCCTGCTGCCACCAGCGCAAGCAAAGTATTTAAAAATGTTTCTTGATATTGTCCAATTTCCAATTTAGATTGCCCCTAATAATATTACAAATTAATCTATCATACTTTTTGTTTAATGACAATTTCGCCATCGTATTCCTTAACAAGATAAAGAGGCCGATGCTTAGTCTCGTTAAATATGCGTCCAAGATATTCTCCAATTATGCCGAGAAAAAATATCTGCACGCCGCCAATGAATAAGATAATAGACACCATTGAAGGATAACCGCGCACCGCCTCTCCAAAAATAAGTGTCCGAAGAATGACGTATATCATATAAATCATAGTCGTTATAGATAATATGCAACCTAAAATTGATGCAATTCTCAATGGCAGCATTGTAAAACTTGTGATACCTTCAATCGCCAGATTAAACAATTTCCAGTAATTCCATTTAGTCTTGCCCGCCGCCCGCGCATCGCGATCAAACAAAATTTCTTTTTTATCAAAACCAATCCAACTGAACATACCCTTAGTATAACGCTGAGACTCACGAAATAATTTTAAGGCTTCAATACATTGACGATCCAGCAGACGAAAATCCCCAACGTCAATCTGAATTGGAATATTTGTCATATGCTGCAAAAGTTTATAATAAGTATGTGACGACCACTTTTTAAACCAGGACTCACCGTCACGACTCCTGCGCTTAGCACATACATCTTTATAACCTTTATTCCACCAGGAAATCATTTCCGGCAAAAGTTCAGGCGGATCTTGTAAATCGGCGTCCATAATTATAACTGCGTCACTGTCAACGTGATCCAAGCCGGCAATCATCGCAATCTCTTTGCCAAAATTACGTGAAAGATTAACATAGTGAACGTTTGCATTGTTTTTACGAAGGTGCCGCATTATATCAACCGTGCTGTCCGTACTGCCATCATTGACGAAGACAAAATTAAATTCACAATCAGCAATGTCCTTAATTACCGATTGCACACGCTCATAAAATTTTAGAAGTACAACCTCTTCATTATAGCAAGGCACAAGTATTGATATTGTTTTCATTTTAAAACCTCGTCAGTTGTGGCAATATATTTTAATCCATAGTATTTGGCAAACAAAATATTTTGGCCCATATGCTCATCTCTATTTAAATCGCCGCCTAGATTGATAGCTGCCGAGCCATATATTCTTAAGCCCAAAAATTTTTCAATTCGATATGAAGGATGCAGCGGTGGCACAAGAATTAGATCTTTGTTCGACTGTGAAGCTATTATTTCCTGTCGCATTTGTGTCTGTCTATATATTGAGACATCAGCATGTAAAGCTCCGGCTATGCTAATTAGCCAGATTAAAGCAATTATACTGAAGCTAAAATTTATAACAATATTTTCCATTGTCAGCCATTTAGGATATAATTTATTGTCAAATATCAGTCTCAAAGCTACGTTTGAAGCAATTAGCAGTAAAATCGGCGACGTGAAGCAGGAACGCTGCGGAAATTCCGGCGAAACAAGCATTGCTATTGGAACTACTAACCCAGCGGCAGTGAACATTAATATTAAAATCTCGTCAGTTGAAAATAGCGTGTTTGTCCGTCTGCAGAGATAATAAATTATTGGTACAAATAAAAGCAATTCACTCGATAAGACGGAACAGAATGGTCCTTTAAGATTGTCAATTAATAATGATACATTCCAATTAAAATCAGTGTGTACTATGCTCATTCTAGCCAAATTGCCAGGTGCCAAAATCAAAAGTAAATATCCAACAGTAAATGATATTAATCCGTAGATTGTCCAATTTTGAAATATATTTTTACTTTTTATTAATATCGTAATCAAAACTGCCAGGAACAATGTTGCAAATCCACCGGCTTCATTTGACCAGCCTGCTATAAATCCGATTAACGGTATTAACTTTTTCTGTAAACTCAATGATTGATGTCCATATAGTTGTAAAACATACGGCATCAAGAACAAGAGTTGCAGCACTGCCATCCACAAATAATTACAGGCACCGGTCAGCCATAACATTGTGCTTACCCACTCAGGAATACAAATCCATATACAAAAAAAAATCCAAATTATTGTTATTCTGGAAAGTTTTTTTATTTGTATCTGCCCATACGAGAGCCAGTAAATTAAAAATATCATTAGAACGAAGACTAAAGTATTGGCAATGTCAAAGAAAAACTTGCCTGTCCAAACGAAGAATTGTATGATAAAATGAGCAATCGTGCGACCGCCCCAAGTGAAATAATGAGACCATTGTGAGATTATTATATCGTAAAATGATGTCACACGTTCAAAATTTCCTGTAATGCCGTAACTTATATTGCCGCCGCCTTCACCGTTCCAAATAAATGCATAAGAATAATCATCGGAAACAAGCGGCAATAATAAATTACGAATGAAAAATATAAAAGTAAAAAATACAATTATTGCACGAACAGGAATTTTTTTTTGCATATATTTTGTGAAGACTGAGTTCACATTAAATATCTCCGCTGACGCCGTGACTATTCAACAGCTCACGAATGGTATCAATGTTTCTGAAATTTTGCGGCGCAAGGTCAGTGCCGGCAAGCTCAATTTTATATTCTTCCTCAAGCATAGCAAAAAGTTCCTGTATATCAATCGAATCAAGCAATCCGTCACTTATAAAATCATCACTTTGATCGTAATCAAATTCTGGGTGAAGTTGATTTAATAAATCCATAATTGTTTTCATAAAAATCACCTATTTTAATCAATGTTATACTTTAAATATATACAAAATAATTATACATTATTCATTGAGAATTGGCAATAATATTAAAATAAAAACGTCCTCAATAATTCATATTATCAAAGACGTTTTTTATTACTTTATCGTATCAAACAGAGTCACTATCACTCTGGATAGTTACAGGATTATTAATCAGCGGTAAATGGCAGGAGAGCAATATTTCTTGCGCGTTTGATTGCAACCGTCACTTGACGCTGATGTTTGGCACAGTTGCCAGAAATGCGGCGCGGCAAAATTTTTCCACGTTCGGTGATAAATCTGCGAAGTTTAGCCGCATCTTTATAATCAATGTTTTCAACTTTATCAACACAGAAGGCGCAGACTTTTCTGCGAGGTTTTCTGCCTCTTTCTCGTCTCATCGGAATACCTCCTTCATCAAGGATTTTCGATACAAAATCATATTAGAATGGAATGTCTATATCTTTATCATCAAAATTTCTATTATCAATCATATCATCATTATAATTAGATGATGTTGGAGCTGAAGATGACGGTTTTGGTCTATTGTCATTCATAAAATTATCATCACTACCATTACCGCCTTGACGTTTAGCACCAGCAAATTCAATTTCATCTGCGATAACTTCAGTAAAATAACGTTTCGTACCATCTTGAGCATCATATGTACGAGTCTGCAAACGACCTTCAATCAAAATACGAGTTCCTTTAGTAAGGTACTTGCTGCAAAATTCAGCTTTCTTATCCCAAGCAATAATATTAAAAAAATCAGATGTTGGTTGCTGACTATCAGCTGGTCGTCTCCAACCTCTACTTACCGCCAGTGAAAAAGTCGCAACAGCTTTACCAGAT
>JAFUTM010000207.1 GCA_017484235.1 Selenomonadaceae bacterium | reverse complement strand
GCCCTCAAGACGACTCAGTCGTTTAAATGCTTCCATTGCTTCACTATCAGTTACACTCACATATTGTGCAATCTTTTCATCTTTATACATTGAGTGTTCAGGTCCAACACCTGGATAGTCCAATCCTGCTGACACGGAATATGCTTCTATAACTTGACCTTCAACCGTCTGCAGCAAGTAACTGTATGCACCGTGCAGCACACCAGGTCTGCCGCTGCCAGATAATGTTTTGGCATTTTCTCTGTCAGAACGACCGCCAGCTTCAACGCCAATTTTTTGTACGGCTTTTTCTTCCAAAAACTCATAAAATGTGCCAATTGCATTGCTGCCGCCGCCAACGCACGCCGCAACATAATTAGGCAGTCTGGAACATTCTTTTATAGTTTGTGCCCGTATTTCACGACCAATTACTTTTTGAAAGTTTCTAACCATTAAAGGATATGGATGCGGTCCGACACAGGAACCAATTAAATAATATGTATCCCTTATATTCGTCGCCCAGTATCGTATCGCCTCACTGGTTGCGTCTTTTAGTGTGCCCGTGCCGCTTTTTACACCAACTACATCAGCTCCAAGCAGCTTCATTCTAAAGACATTCAATGCCTGGCGGCGCATATCTTCTTCACCCATAAATACAGTACAATTCATTCCAAACAATGCGGCGACGGTCGCACTCGCTACGCCGTGCTGGCCTGCTCCAGTCTCGGCGACAATTCGCGTCTTGCCCATTCGTCTTGCAACAATTGCCTGTCCAAGCGCATTGTTTATCTTATGCGCTCCAGTATGCAGCATATCTTCTCGTTTTAAAAATATTTTGCCGTGTCCATAGTACTCGGTTAATTTTTTTGCTTCATATAATAGAGTAGGACGTCCGGCATACTTTTTGAGATATTCGTAGTATTCATTTTTAAAGTCGCGATCGTCACTCATCTGCGTATATGCTTCTTCTAATTCACTCAGTGCCGGCATAACTATTTCCGGTACATACTGCCCTCCATATCTGCCAAATCTTCCATTCATTACATCAGTCTCCTATCATAAAATAATAAACGATTAATGTATACTGTCTTACAAAATATCTATAATTTATAGATTGAATTATTTTATCACTTTGCATTTAAAATATCAATAGACAAGACAAATTAATAAGATATGTGTTATAATGTCTACAAATTTATTTTAGAGTCGTTGACAAAATATGAGGTCGAATTATTTGTCAACATTAAAATTTAATATATTAATTTATGAAGAAGGTTGTTTAATGACATTTGAAGACGTTTTAAAAAAATATCGAACACTTCCAGCAAATAAACTTAAAATGAGTATGCATTTTGAGAAGATGATGAAACGATTTATGCAGACATATCCAGTATATTTGGATAAATTCTCTGATGTGTGGATTTGGCAGGACTTTCCCTATAATCAAGATTTTAGCGACATTGTTAATTCTGGAATAGATTTAGTTGCCAAAACTCATAGCGGCGAATTTTGGGCAATTCATTGTAGAAGCTATCCAACAAATTCTAATTTTGAAAAATATATGATCGAGTTATTTACAACTATGTCTAATAGGACATTCAATGTTGACGGAGAAATCAAAACTTTTAGTCAGCGTTTGTGGATATCTACAAATGATATATGGAGTGAAAAACTAAACAAAGAATTGAGAGAAGAGATTCCTTCAATAGCTCAGATTGATTTTACTGAAATGCAGACCTCTCCGATTAATTGGTATCAGCTTTACAGAGGAACCGCAGGTCGGAGTGCTTTAAATAATCAACGAAACATTTTACCGCATCAAATTCAAGCTGTGGACGCCGCGCACGAATATTTTAAAACCAAAGATCGCGGTAAGTTAATTATGCCCTGCGGCACAGGTAAAACTTTCACATCACTAAAAATCGCTGAAAATGAAATCGGTGACGATGGCGTTGTTTTGTTTTTAGTTCCGTCTACTACAATGCTGAAGCAAGCTTTATTCGAATGGGCAACTTTTTCAGAAAATCCTGTTAATGCAATCTGTGTCTGTTCTGATCCAAAAAATTTAAAATTTGGTGACGACGAAATTGTAAATACAGCCATTCCTCTTCCAACAATAACTGATGTTGACAACTTAATACAACAAATTAATTCTGAGTTCAAGCTTAAGCGTTCATCATTAAATGTAATATTTGCAACATACCAGTATGTTGACGTCATTTCAGAAGCACAGAAACAATTTAATTTTGAATTTGATTTAATTGTAATTGACGAGGCGCATCGCACAACTGAATTTGTCGAACAAGATGGAGCAGATAATTTTTTCAGAATACACGATAACAATTTTATTAAAGCTAAACGTCGACTTTATATGACGGCGACGCCTAAACTTTATAAAACCGAAATCCAAAATGATACAAATGAACAGGATTTAACTATTTGGTCAATGGACAACGAAACGATCTTTGGTGCCGATATTTATGTATTAAAATTCAGTGAAGCTGTTGCTAAAGGTCTAATTTCTGATTATCGTATAATGGTGATGGCTGTGAGTGAAGAGCAGATTACTCCGCAGCTGCAGCAAGTAATTTATGATTCTAATGAAAAATTTACTAATGAAGAGGTCTGCAAACTCATCGGCTGTATTCACGCAATGTCAAAAAATGTGACGATCGAATCTGAAGACCTCCTTAAAGATGATCCACATTTTATGCATAGGGCGGTTGCCTTCTGTGCAACCACAAATCATTCTCTTCATATCTGTTCTTTTTTCAATAAATATAAGAATGTATACTATGATAATTTGAGCAGTGTTGAAAAATATAATTTTGTTAAAATTCAATTAAATCATATCGACGGCAGTAAAATATATACCACAACACGTAAAAATAGAATGGACTGGCTGGAAAGTAAATCAATTAATAAAGGTGAATGTAATATACTTTTAAATGCGTGCTGCTTTGCAGAAGAAGCAGATATGCCAAATCTCGACGCTGTAATCTTTTTGTCTCAGCGAAAATTTTATTCCGACATTGTGAGAGCAGTTGGCCGCGTAATGCGTAAATCAGCAGATAAAAAATATGGCTATATAGTCATTCCACTGGTCCTGCCTATTAACTTCAGCGGCAATGAAGCATTTAGCAACAGTAAAGATTATGATATGTTCTGGCAGATTTTAAATGTGTTGCGTGCCCACGATGATGAATTTTATGATGAAATTAACAAATTGGAATTTAATCCTTTAGTTAATGAGAACAAATTTATAATTACTGCACCGCCATCTATCTCACAAACACGATTAAACTTTAATGATCTGCATAATGCGATTACTGGACAAATAATTGAAAATGTCGGAGATCGATTCCATTGGAAAATTCTGGGCAATAAATTTGCAGATGTGATTGAAGATAAAAGAAATCAAATTAAAGAATTAGTTTCACAAGCAGGCGAGCAGCAATCCATTTTTAATAATTTTGTCAATAACCTACATAAAATTATAAATCCAAGACTCAACAAAAACGACGCTCTTGATATTATTGAACAGCACTTAGTGTCACTGCCAGTAATTGAAGCACTAAATAAAAATTTTATTGATTCAAATGGTGTGTCAAAATACATTCAAAAAATGCTAAGTCTTTTCATTAATGATGAGAAGAGTGAAACATTTTATGGCATATATAAATCCGTAGTTGAGCGTTGTGAGAACACAACCAGCGCAATGGAACTTAACGATATTATCGTTGAACTTTACGATAAATTTATTAAATTCGCATCGACAAAGACGACTGACAAAACTGGAGTGATTGACACGCCTCTTGAGATAGTTGATTTTGTTTTACAATCAGTCAATGATATTTTAAAACGAGAATTCGACTGCTCACTCTCAACGTCCGATGTCAAAATTTTAGATCCATTCAGCGGCACAGGTATATTTTTGGCAAGATTAATTCAATCTGATATCATTAGTGATGAAGAATTGAATTATAAATATAAAAATGACTTTTTTGCTAATGATATTAATCTGTTGTCTTATTACCTTTCCTGTATTAATATCGAAAATGCATATAATAAACGCAGCAACAGCGAAGATTATTTATCATTTGACAATGTATGCTTGACGGATACATTGCAGCTCAACGAAAATGTCAAGCTGGATGCAATTGATAATGAGGTTTTTGCTCGAAACTACAATCAGATGCAAAATCAAAAAAATACCAACATTCAAGTCATAATCGGAAATCCGCCTAATCAGGTTAATAACAATATACCAAATCAGATTTATAAACATCTTGATAATAGAATCAACCATACTTATAATGCAAAAAAGAACAATACAAACCAAAATAAACTTTATGACAGCTATATAAGGGCGTTTCGCTGGGCAAGCGACAGAATTGATGAAAACGGCGGAATAATTGGATTTGTAACAAGTGCAGATTGGCTGAAAGATAAAACTATGAATGGCCTGCGTAAATGTTTTGAAGACGAATTTACTTCAATTTATATTTTTAATTTACGTGTTAATCAGCGAACAATTTATGAATTTTCAACGAGTGAATACAAAAAGTTTTCTGATAATGGTACGCCTGAGTCAATGGCGATTACAATTTTAGTTAAAAATCCACGTGCCACAAACGCAAGTAAGGCCAATATATATTATCGCGATATTGGGCATTATTTAAAGTATGATGAAAAAATGGAAACAATTGCTGAAATTAAATCGTGTCTCAGCAATAACTTTAATGCCGTTCAGATTATTCCTGATGAACAACACAACTGGATTGTGCAGAATACAGATACTTTTAATCATATGATAGCAATTGAGCCAGATAATAATTTTGATGTCTCGACCGAGAGCGTTTTCTCAATTAGTTCGTGTGGGCTTAACAATAAATTTAATTTCTCGCAAGACAATATTAACGCCGGCCTTGATAAAATAACAATTGGCGTGTGTAAACCTTTTAACAAACAATTTACATATATTGATGATACGTTAATTGCTGATTCGGATAATCTTAAAAAATTCTTTCCGAGAAAAGACAAAAATAATCTGGTAATTTGTGTGTCTGGTGTTGGCAATGTTAATCCATTTGGTACCTTGATAGTAAATCAAATGCCTTGCCTTGATTTAATGGAAAATCTGCACTGCCTTCCATTGTATTATTATGAACTTTCAACGGAACAGGATTTATTTGGTGATAACTTAATTCAACAAGACGGAATTAGTGATTATATTTTAAATGAGGCTTCTCAGCTTTATAAAGAACCAGTAAATAAAGAAGATATATTTTATTATGTATACGGTTTTCTGCATATTCGTACTTATCGCAACACATTTGCGGCTGAATTAAAAAATTCATTGCCGCGCATTTTCCTGGTATCTGAGTATAGTGTATTTGCACGGATTTCTAAAGCCGGCCGCGAGTTGGCAGAACTTCATTTAAATTATGAAAACCAGGAAGCTCCATTTGATACGATCGTAGAAGGTCTGGAACACAATAATTTTTACGTTCAAAAGATGCAGCTGAGTGATAAACGCGACTCTATAATCTACAATGAAAACATAAGGATTAATAATATTCCACAGCGTGTTTATGCATATACTATAAATGGACGCAGCCTTATTGAATGGATTATAGAAAATTATCAGATTAAAACTGACAAACTGAGCGGTCTCGTAAACAATCCAAATGACTGGTTAAAAAATCAAAATAATCCACGATATATTATTGATTTAATCTTGAGCAGCATTGCCGTCAGTCTCAAAACTTTAGATATAATTGAATCATTGCCGGACCTCAATTTTGATGATTAATGAAATGATAAAAAACACTTAACAAAAATACAAGAAATGACGATAAATATAATGAAGAAGGTGAGGCGAAACAATGGAAGCAACGACAAATTTAATACCGCTGAATACGCAGTCAACTAGTGTTAAGTCTTCATCACGTGTCAATACGCCGCAAAGACAAAATGTACAGAAATATAAAGGCAATGCATCGAATAGCAGGAACTTTAATAATGTATTTGACAAATTAAATGAAGACCTTTCATCAGTCAAAAATGCAATAAATGAAGTATCTGATACCGTTACAGATACAAGTGATCCGATGACTGCAGCAATAAAAATATCAGCTCACGGAAAGAGCAACGATAATAATACGCAGGACGCGCCTCAAAATCAATCTCAATCAACCGAAACTTTAGACGACAATACGGAAGAAGTTAATTCATTTAGACAACAATCAATGGCAGCAATAAATTTATTGTCATACGTTTCAATGAATTTACAAACCGAAATGGTTGATGCTGCTAACGTCACAGATGACAATAAGGTAAATTTAATGACACTGTTACCTCAAACGCCGGAATCTGATAATAAAAATCAAGCTATGCTAAATGCCTTGTCCGGTAGATTGTGGCAACTAGATCAATCAAACTCAGCTGTCCAAGCAATGGAATCGACGAATAATATTGCTGTAAAAAATTTAAATATATTATTTGATCAACAGCCAATTCAATCTGCTGAAAATACAGCTGAATCATTGGCTAAGTCATTAATGTCTAATGAAATAATAAATTTAAATCAATTGAATTTACAAAATGAAAATCAATTAACTGATGCTAAAAATCCTCTTACGACAATTAATGAACAATCCGTTTTAACAGAAACAGCTGCATCAGCTGGAGAAGAATCGGCATTAATTAAAAACGCTGATTTGACAAATTTAATACAGCTGGAATCAGAAAATAATGATATTACAAATTTGCCGTTTAAGGTTGATGTGGAAACTGCACCAGCACAAATTAATATTCCAGTTCAACAAAAAGTATCTACGTTAAATACAAACGAGCAAATTGCTCAACAGACACCAGAATTAGGACAATTGGCGGCCACAACTAAAGAGGCTACACAATCAACAATGCAGCCTGTGCAGAATAATGCGATTGCGACAAATAATGAGGTACAGACTCTTAATTCAGAAATAACTGAAAATCCAGCACAACCGACAAATCAACAAGCAACTCAGTCAACTCTACAGAATGGACAGTTTAATCCACAGAACAATGTACCTGGACAGAATCAGACGAGCACGACAAATAATGAGGCACAGACTCTTAGTCCAGAATTAACTGAAAATCCAGCACAATCAATAAATCAACAAACAACACAGCCAATTCTACAGAATGGACAGAATAATTTACTTGGACAGAATCAGACAATTACGACAAATAATGAGGCACAGGCTCTTAATCCAGAAATAACTGAAAATCCAACACAACCGACAAATCAACAAGCAACTCAGTCCACTCTACAGAATGAACAATCTAATCAGTCGATAAATCAGAATCAATCTTTAAATCAGACTGAAAATGTTGAATTGCCGCAAGTTCAATCGGCAGTCTCTGAAGGTCAGCCGATTAATCGGCAGCAGGTTAATCAAAATAATTTAAATAATCTGTTAGGCGTTGAAATTGAAACAGATAATACGCAGACTGTAAATCAGCCTCAGCAAGCAGCGCAGCAGCAATCACAGAATCAACAGCAAAATTTGCAGCAGCCAACATCACAACAATCAATTATAAGCGAATCTGAAAATAATGATTCATCACGTACTCATAATTCCGGCGAAAACTTCAGTTCACATTTCGGAGCGGCGACAAATAATTCTACACAACCGCAGCCAGCCGCCGTTACTTCATCAGAACAAACGCAAACTGCACAACAAACTGCACGTCAAGACTTTAATATAACTGGTCAAATAGTAGAACACGCAAAAATGATAAAGACGGCGCAGAATACTGAAATGGTAATACATTTGAAACCGGAACATCTCGGTGAATTGACACTCAGAGTGTCGGTCACATCAAATGGCTCAGTTAATGCCTCGTTCCACAGTGACAACGCACAAGTACGTGCAATTATCGAAAATACACTTGTCCATTTGAAAAATGAATTGTCTAATCAGGGCTTGAAAGTCGACAGTGTACAGGTTTATGCTGGACTTTCTGACGGCGGAATGATGAACAGTAAAGGACAACAGGCGTGGCAGCAGCAGAATCGGCAGGGCAGCAATTCACGTCAAAGTGGCGGTCGTGTTGGATTTAATAAACTTAATGATGACGTTGAGGCAGTCTCATCTGCTTCACCAGTAAATCAAAGCTCTACAGAAGATGGCGTCGACTACAGAGTATAAATGATAATTAGGAATTAGGAATGAGGAATTGTGAATTAGAAATGACGAATTAATTTTTATTTACAAATCGCTTTTATTAATTGTAAATTGATTTTTGGAGGAAAATAAAATGGCAAATTCATTAAATACAATTACCGTTGATGGCGTAACTTATGATGCTGCTAAGTATGCGGCAGATCACATTACGACAAAGGCAAATGATGAACTTGGCAAAGATGCATTTCTGCAGCTTTTAGTTGCACAGATGAAATACCAGGATCCGCTTGATCCACAAGACAACAGCGAATACATTGCCGAACTTGCAAACTTTTCAGCACTTGAGCAAATGACCAATGTTGCCAGCAATCTTGAGAAATTGTCAACGGTTGTCAATAATATTGATACATCTGTATTGGTTGGTCAGCTCAGTTCAATGATCGGCAAAGGTATTAACTGGCTGGAAACAACTTCAACGACAGATGCAAATGGAAATGCTACTGCCACTAATGAAACGTTGAAGGGCTGGGTTAAAGGCATCAACATTTTAGAGGGCAATCCTACCGTTATCGCTCAGTACGGTGATAAGCTCTACAATGTTTCAATCAGCGACATTACTCGCGTATTTGAACCAGAAGTTGCATCCGAAACGGACGACTCGACCAGCCAGAATAATTCATCACAAAATGCATATGTTGGTGAACTGGTTTAATAATTCAAAAAAACTATTGACAAATACAACCATAAATGGTAATATATACAAGTCTTGAGAAATCAAACAAACAATCATAATTTTTAAAAGTTTTGGAGTGGTACTCAAGAGGCTGAAGAGGACGGTTTGCTAAATCGTTAGGCTCGCAAGGGCGCGGAGGTTCAAATCCTCTCCACTCCGCCATCATTGAATATTATAGCCCCAGAAGTGATCTGGGGCTTTTATAGTTTCTATATTTATCTATATGCTCGTGAATCAAAGAACAAAGACTTAACTGCGTCGACATAAAATTTTTCATCAGAAGTGCCCGCTGAAGAATTTAAATTCATCATTGGAAGCCGCAGGAGTTTTCTCACAATCATTTTTGTCATATTGTCAATGACTCGTTGTTCTTCAACCGTTAAATTTGGTAATTTAGAGGATACCCGATGAATCTCACGAAGGCGTACCTGTTCAGCTTGCTGTGACAGTGATGCCATAAGCGGTTGAAATGACAAATATTTAAATCTTTCTACTAACAAATTAACATTATCGTCAACGATCTTCTGAGCCAGTTTAGCTTCTTCCTGACGTTGTTTAACGTGAGCGTCCACGACTGATTCTAAATCATCTATATTAAATAATGTAACGCCTTCGATATTCCCAACTTCAGGTTCTACGTCACGCGGAACAGCTATATCAATAATAAATAACTTCCGACCGCCGCGCTGCTGCATAAGATCATAAGTCTGCTGCGCTTTAACGACATAGTGAGGAGCACCAGTTGAAGTTACAATTACATCAACATCAACTGTTCCGCTTAGAGCTTTCGACCAGGCAATCGCCTCGCCGCCAACTTTAAGGGCAAGTTCTTCTGCACGTTCAATATGTCGGTTTGCAATAAAAATTTTGTCAATACCGTGAGAAATTAAATGCTGTGCCGTAAGCTGTGCCATTTTACCTGCGCCGAATATCAATGCACATTTTCCGTTTAATCCGTTTAATGATCGCTTGGCAAGTTCAACGGCAGCATAACTGACAGATACTGAGTTGTAAGCAATTTTAGTTTCAGTACGAACAATCTTGCCGGTTGCGATTGCCCGATTGAACAGTGTATTTAAAATTGTACTCGTTGCAGAAACATCTTTTGCCATAGTATAGGCCGCCTTTACTTGCGACAGAATTTGTCCTTCACCTAAAATTAGTGAGTCCAAGCTCGACGCTACTTCAAATAAATGGCGAGTACATTCAACATCATTAAAAGTGTATAAATATTCGTCAATATCATTACTGCAGCCAATTAAATCAAACAGAAATTGTTTAACACTGTAACTACTATCGACACCGGATTGAACGGCATAAACTTCCGTACGATTACAAGTCGACAATATGACGGCTTCACTCAATCCGTTATATTGTTTAATATTTTGCAATCCCTGTAATATAGTTTCCTTAGAAATTGAGAATTTTTCGCGCACTTCAATCGGCGACGTTTTATGATTTATTCCGATAACTGTCAAGTGCATTGCGAATATTCACCTCCGCTTTGTTAAGTTCTCCATTTTGTACTAAATAAAAAGTCTCATTGCTCATTACATTTTGCCAAAACTCTTCACGAGTGTTGGCATCTTTTATTATAGTTTTAACTTCGTCTCTAATCTTTGACAGTTGCTCCAGCCATTTTGCGAAGTTTTCGTTAAATTGATTATCTAAATATTTACGAATACATTTAGACAGTGCAGGCGACAGCCCATCAGTTGATACAGTAATCATCAATCTGCCGCAGTGCACTACAGACGGCACTGTAAATAGCGATGCATTATTTGGTGACGTTGTTATTATATTAGTAAGCATATGTTTTTTAGTCGCTTCATCAGCTGACATTCGATTGACTTCTGCATCATTTGTTGCTGCAATAAAAATTAATCCATAAGGCAGGCAGCCGATTGAGTAATTTTGTTTTTTCCATTCAATTTTAACATCATGGACAAGCTGTTGAAGTTCTTCACAAATTTCGGGCGCAATCACGACAATTTTGCCGCCTGCATTTAACAGACCATTAATCTTGCGTAACGCCACGTGTCCGCCACCGAGCACAACGCATAATTTATCTTTAATGTCAAGATTAATTGGATAACTCAATTTATCACCTGCTAAATTATGAATTACATTCACTTTGTTAATATATTATAACTCAAATTTAGATTTTGTGCAAAGTTTTTATTTTTAATCAAAAATTTATTTAATAAAAAACGCCCAGCCTCTACTGAGCACGAAAGGTATATCAATTCACATTAATCAAAATATTATTTCCGCAAAATGTATTTAACTACCAAGTAGCCAACTTCATAGAGCGCGATCATCGGCAGTGCAATCATTGACTGTGTAAAAATATCCGGCGTAGGTGTAATTATCGCTCCAATTACGAACGATAAAAAAATTATAATACGCTGATATTTTTTTAACCACTCTGAAGTTAAAATTCCTATTTTGCCCAAAACGATTATCACCAGAGGCAACTCAAAAATAAATCCAAACGGCAATACAAAAGTAATTACAAAATCAAAATAACGATTAATTGAAAACATAGCTTCCAATTCGCTATTGCCAAAACTTGTAAAGAAGCGGATGCCTGCCGGCAATACTAAACCAAACGAAAAAGCCAGACCAGTAAAAAATAAGATAACTGAAACCGGCACTATGATGCCGAGAACGGCACGTTCAGAAGTCGTAAGCGCGGGCAGGAAAAATCGCCAGACATGATAAAAAATTACTGGCAGTGCAAGCAGAAAGCCTACCACTACCGCCACTTTAAGATAAGTGAAAAACGCCTCCGACGGTTGCATATAATAGAGTTTACCGACCGGCTTGGTCATAAAACTCATTATGTCTTCGATAAATAAGTAGCCAATACAGCTTCCTATCGCGACGGCGATCAAACTTTTTATGATGCGTGACCGCAGCTCCGTCAAATGACTGACAAGTGACAT
>JAFUTM010000206.1 GCA_017484235.1 Selenomonadaceae bacterium | reverse complement strand
GGATATGCTGGACGTTTATCTTCTAACGCTGGCGTGAATCTTCTTTGTTCTTTTAGTTCTTCTGGCAAATTTTCTAATTTCTGTTTCATCGCATCACTTCCAAGGTATCACTTTTCTAATGAAGGTATTTCCTTTTTTTCACGAACCCATTCTAAGCGAGGGACGACTATCAAGGAGTCGTATACTATGTATAAGCGTTTTTTGCGTTTTTAACGGAGGTTGTTGTGGCGGCGTCTATGGCGATTAGTCAAATAGTCTAAGGTATCAGTTTTCGCACGTCAAGGTATACAATATTGCACATATAATCAATGTAATTCCCATTAAAATGTACAATCATTTAAACTTTAAAATTGGAACTATCATTCCTAATAATAGCGGTCCAAATCCTAATCCCATACATGCAGCTACCGTCAAAAGCATTATTTCATTTGTCGTTATGCTCAGAATAAACAATCCGATTGCAAATATCAAAAATGATGGGTACATTACAAAATTATCGCCTTTTTTGTCAAATAATCGCCCTGTGAATGGTCTGGAAAATACTGTAAATATAGAATAGACTACAAAAAAATATTTTCCTGCTTCCAGCAAATTTTGTTCTTTCTCATAAGATGTTATAAATCCCAAAATGCTTGCAAAACCTAAACTAACGAAAAATATTATTATTGCCATTGGCAGAGCTTTTTCCTCAAAGAAACTTTTTACTGATAACTTTGTTACTGCTTTTTTCTGTTCATCTGTTAATTTTACTTCCGGCACTTTCAAAATTTTAGTTGCTGCCAATCCAAAAATCAACATTAAACCGCTAACTATTAAATTATTAAATTTATCGTTAAATCGCCAGCTTGGTAAAAATATATTCCTGCAAATGGTCCGATTGCTGTCGCTGTCGTTACAAACATTGCATAATAACTCGTGCCTTCACCTCGTCTGCTTGACGGTACTATTTGCGCCATTATTGCTCCAGTTAATGTCAAGGCTATGCCAAATCCTATTCCTTGTACGAATCTAACAAACGAAATTGACCATAGACTGTAAGTCACAAAATTTAACGCTGTTGATATAAATAAAATCATTCCAAGATATAATGCTTTTTTCATTCCGACGACTTCTATTGACTGACCGATGAACAATCTTGCAAATAATGCTCCAAGAATGAATACACCGCAAGCAAAGCCAGCTTCACTCAAACTCACTCCTATTTTTTCTACCATATAATCAGTTATTATCACCATTGTCATGTAATACGATAAATTAGCTATAAAACAAATCAAGCTGTTTAAAACAAAATCTCTCGTCCAAATTTTATTCTCCATAATTTACTCCTTTATGCAACCTGTTGTATATATGCGTAAATTTTACAAATTTGCATTTATCCGTTCAAGAAATTCAACAAGCATATTTTTTTCTTCATCAGTAAATTTTGACAGAATTTGTTGTCCTTCTCGGCTTCCAAGTTTTACTAAATCATCATGCAAAATTTTACCTTTTTCAGTCAAATAAACTTTTCTGGCACGAGCGTCCTTTTCGTCAATCTCTAATTTAACCAATCCTTTAATTTAACCAATCCTTTATCTTTTAAACGCTTAACTATATTTCTTGCTGCCTGATGACTTATCATCATGTGCTTTGCAAAATCTAAAACTATCGAATCAGAATTTTGATGAAAAAATAACAATGCTTCAGACTGACTTGTCGTTATGTCAAATGATTTTAAATTTTTATTTCTCCTTGTAAATAGATGATTTCCTATTTTTAACAATCGTCTTTCGATAAAAAATTCATAATTCATCATTTTGCTCCTTCAAAATATACAACTGATTATATTATATCAAAATATTTATCATTATCAATAAAAAATCCGCCATTTTCGGCAGATTCTATATCAATTTTTATCATTATTGTCAACTACCCGCAATTAAAATTGCGAGCTTGAGAGTATCCATAAAGGACAGCCCCAATTTGCTTAGATACGGCTAACTTACTCGTTAGAGCAGAGGTCGGCTAATTACCAAAGCCATCTTTTTGTTAGTCGTGCCTCTCATCTTCGTTTAGCGATTACGTCAATCAAAGTTTCAAGGCAATCCCAGACAAAAAATCCGCAAGTCGTCAAACGGACTGTTCATAGAGCGCTTCTAATGATTTTACGTAAAGACCCAGCTTGGTTCTTGCTCGGTGTCTTTACACATTCTACCGAAGCTAGTATTTATTATAAAAAATTCACTTTTTGTTGTCAATTCCTCCCCTGATTGAAATCAGGAGTTTCTTTGACAAAATTTTCATTGAAGTGACGTTGCAATTAAAAAATTAAACGTTCACGCCGAAGTTTTTGCCGAGTGCAGCGAGTCCACCCTCAAAACCGGAGCCAATTGCATTAAACTTCCAGTCTGCACCGTGACGATAGAGTTCACCAACGACAACAGCTGTTTCGATGGAGAAATCTTCACCTAAATCATAGCGGATCAATTCCTTGCCAGTTGCGTCATCAACCACGCGAATGTAAGCATTTTCAACCTGACCAAAAGACTGCTTGCGCTGGACAGCCTCATAAATTGTGACAGTAAAATCAATCTTCTGTATGTCCGCAGGAACTTTATCGAGATCAATTTTAATTTCTTCGTCGTCGCCTTCGCCTTCACCGGTAAGATTGTCGCCCATGTGTTCGACACTGCCGGATTTATGTTTGAGGTTGTTATAAAAAACAAAATCATCATCACTGGTAACTTTGCCATTGGCGCCGAGAAGGAACGCCGCTGCGTCCAAATCAAAATCAAATCCACCGTCATACTTATTTGTATCCCAGCCAAGACCGACTAAAACTTTTTTTAAATTAGGATTACCTTTGGTAAGTTCAACCTTCTGACCTTTGCGAAGTGAAACAGCCATATTTAAAACCTCCAATATCTAATGATTAACTATGATTAATTTAACATATTATAAAATAAAAGTCAATATCTCGCTCTACGCTAGTTAATGACTGAACCTCATTCAAAATCTGAATAAAAACTATCGGTAAATACTTCTGTTTGAGTTTTCCAGGTATGTCCGCCGTAGAACTTATGGCCTTGTGTAATGTAAAATAATATTTCGCCAATGCGCGTCTTATAACCAGAATATGAGTCAGCCTTATTTGGGTCAAGATACTTCCATTTTATTTTATTTTTTTCTTTATTATTGTTGACAGTATCCTCAACGTACATTTTAATTTTCTTCACATCATATTTAAATCTAAATGGTATAATGCGGTGCTCATTGGCGTTGTCAGCAAAAGTAATCTGCTCGTCAGTATAATTATCCTTATCCACAGGATAACTCACATTTACAATATCAGCAGTGATAACATAATTGTTTTTATCCAACTGCTCAACAATTATAGAATCTCTCTTTAAATACAAGCCATTCCGCGAATAAGTCCAAATTAACTGGCAGTTGTTATCCCAATTCAAATATTTTGGATAATTGGCAGCATAAGTTACTGAAGCCGCACATATCATAATTAAAAACATAATCGCCAAAAACTTTTTCATATCAATTGCCTCCTTTTGCATATATTATCATATAGTTTGCTTTAGCGCAATAAATAAAAAATTTTTATGGAAAATTTTGCGACTAAATATAAATATTTTAATTGCTTCTAAAATATGATATAATTATTTAAAAAGTGAGGTGGTTACAATGAAGAAAATTTTTTCAATATTTATGGCTGTACTCTTGTTTATGGCTGTTGAAAACTTAGCAGAAGCAGCAAATATCAAAGATCACCCTGCAGTGGCAGTAATGCAGTTCACTGATAAGGCAATTAAAAGTAACGTTGAAGGTATTCGCGGCCAAGATTTCAGCAGTGCTGCAGAATATGCAATAGTGCAGCTTAATGCCAGTAATTGGTTTGACCTTGTAGACTACGAACAGATGACAGCAATAGCAAAAATGATTTCAATGTATGACTCTGGATTATTTGACCAGTCAGCAGCACCAATGCTCGGAAAATTCGCGGCGGCTCAATATGTCTTAGTCGGTTCATTGACCGGTATAACTGCAAAAAAAAGTGATGCGGTTGTAATGTCTAAACACAGTGTAACGGTAAATGTTACGCTTAAGCTGGTGGACGTTGAGACTTTGAAAATCGTCGGTACAGGTATGGGCACCGGTAAATCTTCTTCATCTAAAGCCGAAATAACTTTTAAGCCATTTAGAAACAAACCTGGATATATTGGTGTCAGACAAGTCAACATTAATGTCAATAATTCTGATGTGAATCCGAACGTCAATGCAAATGGCGTTATTACAATGGACGATCCTTCATTTGGCACTTATTATATTAAGGTTGATAAATTTGAAGTCGATGCTGTTTGTGTCAGAAACGCCCTGAGTAAAGCAGTCCGCGATGCAATTTATGGTGATTCGGGTATTTTGACGAATCTAAATGGCGGTAAAAAATTAAACGTGAAGACGGATTTTTAAAAATTTAAAAACAAATTCCACAATAAAAAATAAGGCATATAACTCTTTGATTAGAATTATGTGCCTTTTTATTTTATTTTGAATCAATTATCTAACGAAAACTACCGCGCAAGTGTCTAAAAAATGATCTCTTTGATTAGCAATTAGGATAGCATCGGCATCGGAGACTGCAACAACAGGATTGACATTATGATTTTCGACATCAACAGCCTTAACGACAATAGGATTGTTGCCAGCACGTTTAGTAACTGCGCGATCATTTACACTGCTTACATAAGAGGCCATTCCAAATTCAATAACTTTATCATAGTCTAAATTCTGATGACCATAAATGGATTGACCATTATCATTTTTTATAACTGGCGACATAACCGAATGTAAAACCATACCAGAACAATCTATTACCAAGCCGGTGTAAGGCTTATCATTAATTGTGGCACCGGCAACAGCAGTATTTTCACCCGTTGATGTGGTGCTTGGTTGAGGGAAAGCAACTTTCGCTTCGTCTTTGAATGGAAGGAAAGCCACTTCTGCCAGTGAAGAATTAGCACCCCAAAGTGGTACCTCTAAGACTAATTCGCAAACACCATCATCATAAAATTTAGGCTCGCCGGCTTCTTGCATATTTTTGATAATAGCTTCCATTCCGGTCCTCACATCGTCGTATACTAATGCCAAATCTTTCATGCTGCTTTCAGAAGTTACTCGTACGCCTCCCATTTGTTCAGCAAGATTGCGTAGAGCATCCATACGAGCAGCGCGTCGAGCCTGAGCTCTTGCCAGATTAACTCTTGTTTCGCCCGATTTGCCAGCTGCCATACCAACTGCACGAAGAGTGCCATTGCTCCAATCAATGCCGCTCTCCGCCGCAAATACTGTGACTGATACAATAAATGCAAGCATCGTCATAATAACTATGACTTTTTTTCTTGTGTTCATTAAAATCTCTCCTTTAATTATTTAATATTAAGATTTTCCATATAGACGTTTTAATAAAATATCAACTGCCTGAAATGCCGATTTCTTTAAAGCGTTGTGTACACTCGTTTGAGTAACTGACACATTACCAACATCTAATAAAACAACAGAGCCGCCGGAACTTTTTGATTTGCCTTCACCTTTAGCAATACAAATAATATCACCCGTCTCGACGTTCATCATTCTGAGGATCAAATGCGCTTTAACCGTACAGACTGTTACTCCACTTCCAATGACTTTTGTACTGACATCACTGAGAGTTACGTCATTTACATTTCCATAAATGATATATTTTACACCAAGAATCTGTCCGATTCGTCTTGCAGTATCAGAGTCAATGATACCTGTAGTATTAAGCTTCTCAGCTTTAATTCTATCTTCAACTATAGATTTATCCATCACATCAAATTTATTGCTTTTAACAAGACTATCAATGACATATTCACTTGCAACTTTTCCTGCATTGAAAATATCTATATCAATGGGCACAGCCTCAGGATGAGTTCCAAAATCCATAACCGCAACTGAGGCGTTCTTTTCAATCGTAGCAGCAAAAGTCGTTGAAGTTGACAAAAATATCGCAATAAATATTGTAACTGTAAAAAATATCTTATTCATCATTTTCTTCAAACACCTTACCTGAACCAATGTCTTCAATGAGCGCAGCAGCTATTGCTTCAGCAGCATTATTCATAGCTTCAGCGTACATTTCATTATTTAATTTATCACTGCCAATCTTTATAAATCCCAATGATCTCTGTTTTTGTGTTTCTTTTCCGGTAACCATTTTAGACCAAATGACTTCTCCGGTTTCAGCTTTAATCAATCTTAAATCAGCCTGAACAGCAACGCCTGTAATTTTTGTTTGAACACTAGTAGCAAGACTGAGCAAAGAACCGACAGGGCCAAGAGCAGAGGCTAATGTTCCAACTGCTGTACTTACTCCAGGCAGCATCATCGCATATTGTGCATAGCTCATGGCGTTTGCTACAGACATATCCATCCAGTCACCAGTTCCAATATTAATAATGGTACCTTGAATTAAGTAATCTGCGCCGTGTTGCTTTCCAATGGTTGAGGTAATTTGTGGCGAAATAATTTGACCAACTTGAGCAGTTGCTATAGTTTGAGCTTTCTCTTTATTATAGCCGGAACCTTCAAAAAGTACACTATAGTCACCACTTTCAACAGCACTTTGTGCATTTTTAAATTCAGCGGCACGCTCCTCGTAAAGTAAATTTTCCATATCCGTATCAATGACTTTGGTTTCCCTAAAATTGAATTGTCCGCTCTCAAGTAATTTTTCCATAACCAAGTCAGAAAGTGACGCAGCCGATTCAATTTTTGCAAAACGAGTATCATCAGTAAATCTCATAAAGATACACGTGGGCTTTTCAGCCGCATTTACCGTTGACATAATACTCATCATTCCCACAGTTAAAGCCGCAACGAGTCTTTTTAGCTTCATTTTAATTTCCTCCATTTTGATTTTTATCGCGTTTGGTAACGTCTTCTAAACCTTCGGGAAGTTGAAAATATTTTTCTTCAGCGGTATTGCTAAATTCTGTAAAATTAATTATACTTCTGGTGCCGTCCAATTTTCCTTCAGCAGTTCTATAATACTGACCGGATTCAATCTTGACAAGTTTATTTTCACTAAAATAATAGCGAATTGCATCAAAAATAACATTACTACTTGGATTAACAGCTTTTAAATCAACATAATATAATCCATTACTAAGTGTGCCGGATTTTACGCGCTCATAAATCACTGTGCCTTCCAATTTATCATCGTTAGGCAACATAGCATTTAATAATCTGGTAACTTCACGATCTCCAAAATCATAAGGATAAGCAGCAGAAAAATTTCTCTTCATTCTATTAGCTTCCACTTTTCCCTTTTTCCTACCAGTATATTCAATTTTATCTTTTTCTTTTATTCGTGTAAAAATGAACTCTTCTTTATCGTCTCTCACCAATTTACAAGTAGCATATTCATATTCACGAACCTCTTCTGTATTTTTTCCAATTGAAGCAATCTGTCCCATAATTCCGGCTGATTTATACATCAATGACATATTTGGCATTCTCATCATTGAGCTGGTTTCAATATAGTACGTTGTTCCACGCGCTGTAACTATACCGGTTGTTGGTTGATACATCGTATAAGGATTAGTATCTACAAATTCCATCTTGCCTAACATAGTTTGTTTTTCCTTCATCGCCGCACGTGTCGGTGGAGTACTGTTTTCATATTTAATTGTATAAACATTGCTCAATATAATGTTGCGGCAATCGTCCAGAGCATCTGCACAGGCTGTTGTAGTTTGCAAAAGAGCTAAACTTATAAAACACACTGCTAATATTACAAATTTATTAATAAAATTCATCGTTTTACCTCCCAGTTTCATCAATAACTTTCAATCAAAGGTGGTTGTTCTAATAGTTCGTTCATGTTGCCAAGTCCTGGTCCATATACTTTAGCACCTTTAGGGAAAGCCATTACATTTTTGGGAAGTTCTTTTGTCAACTTTTTTATGGTGATTTTTTGTATGGTATAATCTTGCTGATCCGGTTTTTTATCTATATTTTCATTAAAAATTATACCTGCATCTTCATCCCAATTAACCGTTAAACTATAAATTTTGTCCAGTTCACCTTTTTCACTGTAAAAAACGAAATAAACTTTTTTTGCTATATTTTTTCCTGTGACACTCTTAATTACTTTAACATATTTATCAAATTCAACTTGTATATTCTTTTTAGTATCGATTATTCTGGTATTACTTTCAACAAATGTTATAGCATCGTCACCAGTGAACATTCCAAATTCTTCGGGAAGCCTAATTCTCAAAGCAAGAGAAGACCAATCTTCTTTGGGATTTATATAAGGATCATTTATTTCCGACTCAGTTGCCATTAAAATTTTCTTTTTGTCAATAAATTGGTAATAATTTTTAGAGTCATAGAAAACTTCAGGTGTTAATTTAAAACTGCCTTTTGCAAACATACCAACAATTGGAATATATCCAATTGCAGAAACACTGCGGCGATTTTCACAATCAAAAGATTTAATTTTGTCCCCGTCGACCGCTAATGCCCGTTTATCTTCTTTTCGGTTTAGTTCATATTCTATATAATATGTTTTTGAACTGAAAATTTCACGGATTTCTGTGGCTTTTGCATTTTCTGCCGAAACTTTTGCAGAAGTCGGCAAGAGTGATATTGTTGCAATCATCAGCACCACAAATATCAACAACAATCTTTTAATCACATGCGTCCCTTCTTTCTAAAACAACACCAAAAACACAACTAACATTGCATTAATAATACAATGCTAATATGAAACCCCTATGAAAAATAGGGATTTTTTATATGTTGATAATCAGGAGAGGACGCACGAAATATTAATCATCTAATTTTAACATTGTAGTCGTCTTACCAAAATGTCAACCGCTTGAAATGCAGCTTTTTTTAAAGCATTGTGCACGCTTTCTTGTGATACTTTAACATTTCCAACCCTAAAAAATATTAATACATTGCCAAACCCACTTGTAGATACTCCTGTACCTTTTGATGCCATTATAATAGATCCTGTTTCAACGTCCATAATTCGCAATACTATATTTGCAGTTACAGTTTTAATTGTTGCATTACTTGCAACTCTTGCATCTTCTTTCATTTCCTCATTGAGTGAAACATTGACAACATTACCATATATTATATATTTCACACCTAAAATCTCACCGATTCGTTTGGCTGTGTCTGGATCAATCAGTCCGGTGATATTTAGATTCTCGGCTTTTAATTTATCTATGAAAATATCTTTGTCTATAATGTTGAAATGATACATATCAACCAAATATTGTATCACATATTCACTGGTTGCCCGTTCGGCATTGAGTAAATCAAAATCAGGATTACTTGTGCCTTTATGCACTCCAAAATCCATTACCGCAATAGGTGCATTTCTATCAATTAACGGTTCTGCATTTATCATTGACATTGAAGATATTAACATGAGAAAAGTTAAAATAAAAATTCTCATTTTGCAAACAACTGCCCTTCGTCAAGAGCTTTTATCAAATATTTTGAAATCTCTGAAGCAACATTCTCCATTAATCTATCATACATTGCATCTTGATATTTCAATTTTGCAGAATGAGCACCTTTGCCTTCTGCTTTTACAAAACAATATCCACTGACTATCTCGTGCCAAATGACCTCTCCGGTTGCAGCTTTAATCATTTTTAAATCGCACTGTACAATTATTGCCGCATTTTTATTTTCAAATTTATTGCTGTTACTTACACCTGCACTACCAATCATCTTGCCGCCATTGCCTCCAATAGCCATTCCCAAAGCTGCTACAGCTAAAACAGCCATATCGCCAACTGCTTCTTTACGTCTATCTGTCCAGGTCTGTTTGCCCATACTAATTATTGTGCCTTGAATAATATATTCAGCATTATTATCATTTCCGATTTTTGAAGTGATTGAGGGTGAGATTATTTGTCCAACTTCCGCAGTTGCAATAGATTCTGCTTGAGATGGATCAAAGCCCGCACCTTCAAAAATTGCATTAAGATTGCCTTGAGATATTCCGAGCTTTAAGTTTTTAAGTTGATGCGTTTTCTCATCATAAATCAATCTTAACATATCTTCATCAATTGGTCTTGTCTCAACAAAATTGAATTTTCTACTTGCAAGTAATTTTTCCAAAACATAATCTGATAAAACGGAAGCTGAATCGATATTTTTAAATCTTGTATCATTTGAAAATTTTACTAATACGCAGGTTGGTCTTTTTTCTGCGAATGAAACCATAGGAGTCATCATAAAAATTAGAGTCGACATCAAAATGGCAATAACTTTTTTCATAAATACTCACCTCTTCATTTTTGTTTATTTCGTCTGGTTTTATCTTTCAATCCACTTGGCAGAGATAAATAATTTTTATCAGCTGTCATAGAAAATTCTGTTATCGCAATTACAGATTTTTCGTAATCTAAAATTTGATCATTCACTTCGGTAAAATTCACCGTAGCAATCTTGACTAAATCATTGCCATTGAAATAGTAACGAATCGCAGAAAACAAATTGTCTTTACTGCCAACAAAATCTTCATATGTTAAACCGTCACTCAAATCTCCACTGCCCAAAAATTTATATTGAAGTTTATTTGGTGCTGCAATAATTTTATCTGGCGGCAAAATTGCTTCAAGAGCATTGGCTAATACGGGAACACCATAATTGTATTTTTCAAACATTGCTTCATAAGGATTTAATGGTTCGCTTATGGCTTTAACACTTTTTGACTTGCCAAAGAAACTTCGACCTCCGTAATAACGTTTACGATCTTTTTTCATATCCCAATAATAATTGAATACTTCACCATTTTTGATGAGTTTACAAATTCCGACTTTTTGAATACCAGAATATTGTGTCAACTTATCATTGATAAATTCAATATATCTATCTTCACCATCTACAACAAGAATACCACTATATCGCATTTGATTCTCTCTTTTATTGGCAATTTCAATCGGTGAAAAGGTATATCTTTGTATAATTGTGGCTTCTTTATTTGTTTGACGTATAGGTGGCGTAATTACATCATATTTAATTGTAAAATTTTTGTTGATTAATGCCGTCCTATATGCATCAATCTTCGCCGCTTCTGACGTTGTTGAGATAATAAACAAACAGGTAATTAACATTATTATAATTTTACCTTTCATTATTTTTTCTTCCCTCCGATTTCTTCAACCAACTCTGGCTGTTCAAGTAAATCTCCCATCTTACCGACATCAGCTGCGTAAACTTTAATTTTTTTACCTATTACAAAAGTATCTTCTGGCACTTCCGAAGTAATTTTAATTATTTTTAATGTATGAATAAAATATTCTTTACCGTCGTAGATTAAATATCTTTGAATCATCATAAGCTGTCCATTTTCATATAACATGTTGTAAGCTTCTTGTGCAACATTCTTACCTGCCAGTGATTTTATATCAATCAGATACTGATCGCAATCGTATACCTTTTTATCTATTTCACGAGTGGAATTACCATTATAATAAGGTATCAAATTAAATGGATTTTCATGAAATTTATCGTCCCAATAAAATATAGCTAATTCGTCAGGTAATGATAAATCTCTTTTTATGTATTGCCATCCTTCATCAATATTTAAATTAGGTGAATTAATTTCATCTTCTGTAAGGACTTTAGCTGTTCTACCAATAAAATTTATCCTATAGTATTTTTTATTTTGATAAAATACATCACTTGATATCATATCACTTGCTCTTTTTATAATATCTTGTTCACCATTGGATTTAAAATCATATCTATAAAATGAAACTGGCAAATAATAAGTATGTCCGTGCTCGCGTATTGTTCGCTGCATACGGTTGCCATTTTTGCCAGCATATGTTGTAATACCTGATCTATGAGGCGTTTTTTTAGATGCTTTTTCTCTAGGTAAAACAATTTGACACTCAACATAAAAGTTGCCGCTTCTGAACATTTGCCGGTATTGCTCAGCTGCTGCCTGTTCCGCCGAAACCTTTGCAGAAGTCGGCAAGAGTGATATTGCTGCAATCATCAGCATCACAAACACCGATAATAATTTTTTAATCATATACGTCCCTTCTTTCCAAAATGACATTAATAATTAACTTTGATTTAATGATACATCTATACTATGAAAGCCTCATGAAAAAATGAGAATTTTAGCACAATTTAATTTTATGGATTTTGCTTATAAAAAAATCAGCCTCTCATTTAATGTAAGAGACTGATTATATATCATGATAAAAATTATATTTTCAGATTAATGTTGCAAAGTAATCATCTAACGTCTCGGCACGACGGATCATCTCAATGTCACCGTTTTCTCTAATTAGAAGTTCGGCGTGACGGAGTTTTCCATTATAATTGAAGCCCATTGCGTGACCGTGTGCTCCGGTGTCGTGAATAATCAGAAGGTCGCCAATTGCAATCTCCGGCAGCTGTCTGTCAATGGCAAATTTATCATTGTTTTCACATAGTGAACCTGTGACATCGTAAAGATGATTGCAAGGTTCATTTTCTTTGCCAACGACAGTTATATGATGATATGCACCGTACATCGCAGGGCGCATTAAATCAGCCATACACGAATCCAGACCTAGATAGTCTTTATAAGTGCGCTTAATATGACGAACGGTTGACACAAGCCAGCCGGCGTCGCCTGTCATTGCGCGGCCGGATTCCATTGCAAGAGATGGACGCAGATTATTTTTAACTAAAATATCTTCATAGAGTTTATGTATTCCGCTGCCAACGGCCTCAAGGTC
>JAFUTM010000205.1 GCA_017484235.1 Selenomonadaceae bacterium | reverse complement strand
TTTAATTCGTGCATTGTCAATTCTTCCGGTTTCTTTTGCTCACGTACAATTTGTCGCGGACTTGCCTGCACCGGCAAAATCTGTTTTTCAAATCTCATGGAACGTGTCCGTTCGTCTTCAGATATATCGTACACCATTCCACGATACATTATCCAGCTGTTATCTTTCCATTCCGCATATTCAGCATTTTCTACGTGTGTAACTCGTCCGTCATCATCAAACTCTTGCATCGACACGCCCAGCAGTGTTTCATCTTCTGCACTGTATTCGCGTGCATAAACTAATCTTTTCATTTTACTTTCTTTTAGTTCTTTGACGATTACGTGTTCTTGTGATTTCATTTCGGTATTGCCCTGTATTTCATAGTACAGCACGTTATTATATGATGTGTTTGCCCAAGGTACGACGTGTTCGTTAAATAAAATTGCACAGCCGCTGACTATAAAACCTAAAAATATAGCTGGTGCCGCTATTCTAGAAAATCCGACTCCGCAGGATTTCATCGCCGTTATTTCACTTGAACTGGATAATCTGCCGAACGTCAGCAGCGTTGCTAAGAGCATTGACATTGGAAATGTCCAAATTATTATCGCCGGCATTCCATAAACAAATATCTTCACTACCGCTGCAAACGAAGCTCCATAGTCCGTTATATATTTTGCAATTTTAAATAGTGTTCCTGAACCAATAAACACCGCCGAAAAAGCACATATGCCAAATAAAAATGCCGTCACAACTTCTCGAAATATGTACTTGTCTAAAATTCTAAGATGCATTTACTTCTCCTACGTCATTACAATTTTTTTTATTATATCATTTTTTATCCATTAAAACAAATTTTTATTAAAAAAACTTTATACTTATAAAAGGAAATGTATTTCTTAAGGAGAATTATTTATTTAAATATATTTTAAACATATAGATTGATGAGGCAGGTTTTATTTTTACAGGGAGTGTTTATGATGAATATGACTTTAAAGCAAAAATTTTTGGTATTAACCGGTTTGATTGGTGTTTTGTTGGCAATCGTTTCCATTGTCGGTTATTTGAGTTCACGCGATAATTTGAGCAGCAGTGTTGAAAGTGAACTGACAACTGTTGTTGAATCGCAAAGTAATATTTTAGATGGCTGGCTTAAAGAAAAAGGATCATCTATTGAACACGAAGCCAATTTATTAACTGAGTTTAACGGAGATATGACTCGTCTTAAAGTTCGTGATTATCTTAGTCTTGCTAAATCTGATAAAGACATTCTTGAAATGACTATGGGTCTCGAAGATGGTTATTTTGCAGGTTACAACGCCGGTGATGTGACAGGCACACGCGATCCTAAAAGCCGTCCGTGGTACCAACAGGCTAAATCTCAAAATAAGCTGAGCTTTACGGAAGCCTATGTTGATACTTTTACCAATAAGCTGGTAGTGTCGGCTTGTGCTCCAATTAAAGCCAATGGTCAGTTTATCGGTGCACTTTGCAATGACATTACACTTGATGCCGTCAGCGAACAAGCTAAAACGATGAATTATCACGGCGAAGGCACAAGCATTATTTTTGCTAAAGATGGTCAAATTCTTGCAACTAACGGTGACGCTGCAGTTGGTTCTAATATTAAAGAACTTAAAGGTGTTGGTGAGCATTTTAGTGATATGATTTCTAATGGCAAAGGTTATTTTGAAATGGAAAGTCGTCGCGGCGATGAAATTTTTGCGTATGCCACTGTTCCTTCAACGAATTGGGTAGTCGGACTTGCCGTTTCAAGTGATTTTGTCTTTGCACCTATATATAAACTCAGAATGTTATTTATCGTTTTCACCTTTGTAGGTTTGATTCTATCTTTCATTGTCTGCGGACGTACGGCAGCTTCAATTATCAGTCCACTCTCTGCGGTTGAAAACCACGCTAAAGAACTTTCAAAGGGTAACCTTAAACTTGAGCCACTCGCAGTTATGTCAAATGATGAAGTCGGAAGTCTTATATCTGCGTTTAATGATATGAGTAAAAATCTGCGTAATTTAATAACAAAAATGGCAACGACCTCAGAACAGGTTGCTGCCTCTTCCGAAGAGTTGACGGCAAGTGCACAGCAGTCAGCAGAAGCCTCAGTTCACGTTGCTGAGACAGTTAGTGATGTCGGCAATGATATTTCACTGCAAATGCAGAATATCGAAGCGGCGAGAGCCAGTATTGGCGTTGTGTCTGATGATATTCAAATTGTTGCGGACAAGGCCACAAATGTTGCAACCACCTCTGAACGTACGGCGGCAGCTGCCAAGACCGGTGAAGAACTGATGCAGGAAGCTGTCGAGAAGATGAGCAGTATCGAAAAATCCGTGCTTGCCTCTGCTGAAGTGGTTGAGCGACTCGGCGAAAACTCTAAACAGATTGGTCAGATTGTTGAGGCAATCGCCGGCATTGCGGATCAGACTAACCTGCTTGCACTGAACGCGGCAATCGAAGCAGCAAGAGCTGGTGAGCACGGTCGCGGCTTTGCCGTTGTTTCTGAAGAAGTACGCAAACTTGCAACTGCTTCTCAAGAATCGGCTGAACAGATCCGTTCACGCATTGAAAGCATACAAGCTGCGACTGAAGAAGCGGTTGAGTCAATGAAGAGTGGCACCGAAGATGTTAAAGCCGGCACAAATGCTATCCGTGAGGTTGGCGTCCAGTTTAAAGAAATTATGCAAATGGTTGACGGCATTAAAGAGGAGATCACCGGCATTAATCAGTCAGTCAAAACAGTTTCCGACGGCGCGACTAAAATTGTCGAAGCTACTGAAATAATTGATAAAGCCAGCCGTGATACAGATCAGAAGACTCGATCCATTTCATCGGCAACGGAAACGCAGTCCGCCTCTAACGAAGAAATTGCAGCAGCGTCTCAGGCATTGGCTAACCTTGCGACTGAGATGCAGTCTGCTATCGGACAATTCCAAATTTAATTATAAATGAGTGGTGACGATGTTTTTAGAAGAACGACAAGAAAAAATTCTCGAATTGCTG
>JAFUTM010000204.1 GCA_017484235.1 Selenomonadaceae bacterium | reverse complement strand
TTAATCTTAATGATCTCATGAAGAAGGCACAGGAACTTCAAAAGACGTTTGAAGAAAGCAAAGCTAAACTCAAAGAAGAGACAGCTACGGCCAGCGTCGGCGGCAATATGGTGACGGCTACGGTTGACGGCGAAAAGAATGTCAAAGAAATTAAAATTGATCCTGAACTCGTCAAAGACGGCGATGTTGAGGCAATTCAAGATTTAGTTATGAGTGCAATTAATTCGGCTAACGCTGAAATTGAAAAAAGAATTGCTGAAAAAATGAATTCTATGGCTATGCCGGCTCTTGATGGCATTCCTGGACTGTCCAATATGTTTGGTAAATAAAATGAGCTCTAAGGCAATGACGGCACTGGTAGAATCACTTACCAAACTGCCTGGAGTTGGTTATAAAACGGCGACGAGACTAGCATACTACATTGTTAATATGAAAGATGCTGACGTCAAACATTTAGCTGACACGATTAGAAATATTAAGACGAATACTAAAGAATGTGCCGTTTGTTTCAATACAATTGACAGCGACAAGGATATTTGCGATATTTGTGCTTCTTTGGACCGCGATAATTCGACAATTTGTGTCGTCAAAGATGCAAAAGATTTAGACGCGATTGAACGGGCTGGATTTTACAAGGGCAAATATCACGTCACTAATGGTTTAATTTCACCGCTGGCCGGTATCACTCAGGAAAATATACGACTGCGTGAGCTGGTACAGCGTGTTGGAAATGCTGATGTTGAGGAAATCATAATTGCATTTGAACCGACGGTTGAGGGCGATGCGACGGCACTTTTTATATCTCGTCTACTGAGTCCGGCTGGTCTTAAAGTTACAAAACTTGCACGCGGACTGCCACTTGGAACGGATTTTTCAAGTACTGACAGCCTTACCATTGCTAAAGCTATTGAAAATCGCGTTGTCATTAATTAATTTAAATTTTCCAGATACGCTTTAATATAGACTCGATATAAGGAGCAATGTTGATGAATTTTGAAATGATTGAATATATTGCCGGTGTTGTAATTGGCATAATTGCTATCGTTATTATCGTCAATCTTTTAACTTTGCCGTTTCAACTCCTATTTAAACTTATTGCTAACGGCATTTTAGGCGCGGTGATATTATATCTGATAAATATGATCGGCATCGTCAGTCTAAAAATTACGTTAATTAACAGTTTGATTGCCGGTATATTCGGTATACCAGGCGTCATTGGTCTTATTGTTTATAATCAATTTTTAAAGTAGAACGAAATTATGATTTTAATAGAAAATCTCTCTAAATCATTTGCAGATCGACTGCTTTTTAGTGAAGTTAATTTTAAAGTTAGTGACGGTGAGAAGTTGGGCATTGTCGGTAAGAATGGCACCGGTAAATCCACACTGATTAAAATTATAATTGGTGATGAAGAATATGATGAGGGCACAGTTTCCGGTTTTCATTCTGAAGATTTAGGCTATGCCGAACAAATTCCAAGATTTACGCATAAAAATTTGATTGACGAGCTGATGTCTATCAATGATAATGAGTTTTTTGATGGTGCTGTCAAGGAATTTGAAGTCAAAAAAGTGCTTTTCGGCTTAGGTTTTACTGAAACTGATTTAGTTAAAAATCCTAATGAGTTCAGCGGCGGTGAAATGGCAAAAATTGCACTGGGCAAGGCTTTAGTATCAGAACCGCGAATCTTACTGCTTGATGAGCCGACCAACCATTTGGATATTTACGCTATTGACTTTCTGGAAAATTTTATTAAAAGCTATCGCGGTACAGTTGTTGCAGTTACTCACGATCGACACTTTTTGCAGAATTGTGTTGATAAAATCGTTGACATTGAAAATCAGCACGCCACATTATATGCTGGCAATTATGAAAAATTCGTGCAGCTCAAACGTGAACATCGTGAATATCAATTAAAAGCCTATGAAAAACAGCAGGAAGAAATTGCCAAATTAGAAGAATTTGTCAGGCGCAACAAAGTCCGAGCCTCAACGGCAAAACGTGCCCGCAGTCGTCAAATTACGCTTGACCGAATGGAACGACTAGAAAAGCCGCCGACCGATGAGACTATTAAACTCAATTTAACTGACACATCTGAAACTGCAAATCGTGTGCTGACAATCGAAAATCTCAATTTTAAAAATATAATTAACGATTTCAACCTTGAAATACTCAAAGGCGAGAAAGTCGGATTGATTGGGCGCAATGGTGTTGGTAAGTCCACTTTGTTAAAATTGATAGTTGGCGATTTAAAGTCAAACAGCGGCGCAATTAAAATTGGTAATCGTGTAAAAGTTGGCTATCTTTCACAAGGGCACGAAGAACTGGACAACGATTCTACACCTATTGAAGAACTGATAAACGAATTTGGAATTACTATAGAACGTGCCAGGTCTGAGCTTGCTCGATTGGAAATTTATACTGATGTTGCGACAAAACCGATTGCCTCAATGTCCGGCGGTGAAAAAACGCGAGTTGCACTTGCAAAATTAATCTTAACTGGAGCCAACTTTCTGATATTAGACGAGCCAACGAATCACCTTGACCTGCCGGCACGTGAAGCAATTGAAGCCGCATTAATGGAATTTGACGGCACATTATTAATTGTTACTCACGATCGATATTTACTTGAAAAGATCACGAGCCGCGTAATAGAGTTAAATAGTCGAGTGGAAAATATTTCGACGGATCATTCAAATTCCGTAAATAAAAATATTGC